>NZ_RAWN01000108.1:0-32569 GCF_003668895.1 Corallococcus sp. AB045 | reverse complement strand
TTTCAGGGGGATGGGCGGGGCTGTCGCTTCTCGCGGGCATGCCGCACGGCGAGCACGACGAGCAGCGCGGCCACGCCGGCCAGCACGACGAAGTGCTCCACGCGGCCCACGCCCTTCGCCACGCGGTCCACGCTCGCGGAGCCCAGGTAGCCCAGCGTCACCACCAGGGGCGAGCTCAGGCACAGCGCCAGCCCGTCCCAGAGAAGGAAGCGGCGAAAGGGCATGCCCTCCGCGGCGGCCATGGCGAACACCGGCACGCGCAGCACGGACATGAACCGGCCCACGAAGACGACGCGGGAGCCGTGCTTCGCGTACAGCCCCTGGATGCGCTCGCGGCGCTCGGGTGGGAACAGGCGGCGGGTGCGCCGGTGCGTGTAGAGCGCCTGCCCCAGCCGCCGCGCCGTGAAGAAGAGCACGGTGTCCCCGCACAGCACGCCCGCGAAGCACAGCGCGATGGCGGCCGGCAGCGGCATCGCGCCCCGGTGCGAGAGCACGCCCGCCGCCAGCTGCACCAGGTCCTCCGGGAACGGCAGCCCCAACCCTCCCGCCACCAGCACGAGGAAGAGCAGCGGGCCCGAGCCGTGCGTCAACAGGAGCTGGAGGGGCGAGTCGGTCATCGGGGCTCGGCCCGTCAGGGCTCTGGGAGCACGGCCGCGGCGCGGCGCTCCTGGCGGAAGAGGAGGACCTCCCGGACGATGATCTGCACGGTGGCCGCCACGGGCACGGCCACCACCGCGCCCACGATGCCCGCCAGCTCCACGCAGAAGAGGACCGCGAGCAGGGTGACGAGCGGGTTGACGTGCACGGTGCGCTTGAACACGAGCGGCGCCATCACGTTGCCCTCCAGCTGGCCGTAGAGGAGGAAGTAGATGAACACCGCCAGCGCCTTCCACAGGCCGCCGGTGGCCAGCGTGAGCAGCGTGATGATGCCGCCCGCGATGATGGGGCCCGCGTAGGGCACCAGGCTGGAGAAGCCGCTGGCCACGCCCAGGGGCAGGTAGAAGGGCATGCCCAGCACCGCCAGCATGGTGGTGGTGAGCGTGGCGTTGATGGCGCAGATGAGGGTGATGCCGGACAGGTAGCCGCCTGTCGCGGTGTACACGTTGCGCAGCACGCGCACGTAGCGCATCCGGTGGTCGGGGCGGGCCAGGTCCAGCAGGCGCTTGAGCACGCCGCCGCCGAACACCAGCATGAACACCACCAGGAAGAAGACGGTGATGACGCCGCCCAGGAGGCCCACCACGCCGCCAATGGCGCTCATCAGGAGCTCGGGCAGCGGCCCGGCGAGCGCGGGCGTGGCCTCCTCCAGCCGTTCGTTCCAGCCCAGGCTGTGCAGCCGCTGGTTGAGCGCGCGCAGGATGCCGGTGCCGCGCATCTGCTTCCACAGGTGCGGCCACTGCGTCACCAGCGCGTCCACCTGCTCCACCAGGTCCGGAATCACCAGCAGGCCCAGCGCGACGAGGGCCACGAACAGCCCGAACAGCACCAAGGCAATGGCCAGCCACCGCTTGAAGCCGCGCTTCTCCAGCCGCGACACGCCGTGCTCCAGCGACAGCGCGATGAGCGCCGCCATGCCGGTGAGCGTGAGCGCCACGCGTGTCTTGGCGATGAGCACCACCAGGGCCATCACACCCAGCACCACGAAGCACACGGTGAACACCGTGCGGGGCGACACCTGGGACTTCAGCTGCGGCGGGACGACGGGCGCGGACACCGGTGAGGCTCCCCAGGACAGGCCACCGGCTTCGGGCCCCATGTCCTGCGGATGCGTCATCCCGCGCCCGGCGGCAACCACTGTCGTCCTCCAAGTGTGCGCGCCGGGGCCGGGCCTCGCCCAAGCGTCCTGCGGGTGACACCCGGCACGGCGAACGGGCTCCGCCGGACGCAATCACCGGCCGCGTGGTTCGTCACCCCGGCAGCCCCGAAACGCCCGGGTTGGCCGCCAGGCCGTCCGTCCCCCCGAGCACGGTTGCGCGTCCGCCACGCGACGGCGCCGCGCTCGGGCGTCGTGCACCTGACGCGCCGGTACGTCGCGGAAAAAGGGGACAGCACGGTTTGCCGGGCCCGAGCGTCAGACGGGGATGGGAACCTTCGTGGGAAGGGACTTTCGCGGGCCGGGAGAGGACACCATGAAAAAGATGGGTGAGCAGGAGCTGGAAGGGGTGCGGCGGGAGGCCCTGGAGACCGAGGCCCGGTGGCGCGGGCTGGCGTCGAAGCTGGCGGAGCTGGGCGGCGAGGAGATGGACGCGCAGCTGCTGGTGACGTTCCGGAGCGCGCGGGACGCGGGCGCGGTGCCGCCGGACGCGGGCTTCTTCCTGGTGGCGCACATCCTCACGGCGATGGCGGACGAGGCCATCGCGGAGGATCCGCGTGTGCGGATGCGGGCTCGCGAGCTGGACGCGATGGAGCGCGACTACGGCCTCACCGGCGAGGGCTGGCCGGAGGGGGAGCTTCCACCGGAGGACTGGGAGGCGCTGTGCGTGGAGTACGAGCGGGCCTGTGACGAGGCGCGCGCCGCGTTCTTCCGCGCGTACGGCGAGGAGGAGATGGCGCGGCTGTACCTGGACCAGCGCGTGACGTTCCACCACCGCTTCGAGAGCGGGCGGCGCTTCTTCCACGGGCTGCCCATGTTGCCCACGCAGCTGCACTGAGCGGGAGGTCCGCTACACTCCGCCCCCTGTGTTTTCCGGAAGGCGGCGGATGCGAGCGGCAAGCCTGGCTGTGGCGGTGGGGTGTTGGGTATGGGGCGCGCTGGCGTCCGGGGCGGTGCCCGCGCCCGCGCCCGTGCGGGTGGAGGCCAGCGCGACGTACGACGCGCTCCAGCGGATGGTGCGCATCCGCGAGGTGTCGCTGTCGCCGGACGGCAAGCGGGTGGCCTGGGTGGAGTCGGTGCCGGGGACCGCGGAGGCCGCGAGGCTCCAGGTGCGGGAGCTGGCGCATCCGGAGCGGGCGCCGGTGCGCGTCACCGCGTCGAAGGACGGCGCGCCGTGCGCTGAAGGGTCGCTGTCGTGGAGTCCGGACGGCCGGCAGCTCGCGTTCCTCTCCACGGCGGGCGAGGGACGGGCGAAACAGCTCTACGTGGCGGACGCGTCCGGGGCGGGCGGGCCCGCGCGCAGGCTCACCACGGTGAAGGGCGTGCTGGCGGCGCCGAAGTGGTCGCCGGACGGGAAGTCCGTGGGGCTGCTCGTCATCGAGGGCGCGGAGGACGCGCTGGGGCCTCGGGGGCCCGCGGCGCGGGAGACGGGCGTGGTGCAGACGTCCCCGCCGGTGAAGCGCTTCGCGGTGGTGACGGTGGAGGACGCGCGGCTGCGGCCGGTGTCGCCCGCGGCCCTGTTCATCCATGAGTACGCGTGGAGTCCGGACGGCGCCCGGGTGGCGGTGACGGCGTCGAAGCCGCCGGGGGATGCGAACTGGTGGAGCGCGAGGGTGTACGCGGTGGAGGCGGGGACGGGGGAGACGTCGCTCTTGCACACGCCCCAGTGGCAGGTGGCGGAGCCCGCGTGGAGTCCGGATGGCCGGCAGCTCGCGTTCATCGAAGGCCTGATGAGCGACGAGGGCAACACGGGCGGGGACGTGCTCGTGGTGTCGGTGCCGGAGCGGCTGGCGGCGAAGGTGCGGTTCGGTGAGAAGGCGGAGCTGCCCGCGAAGGTGCCGCCCGCGAGCAACGTGACGGAAGGACTGAAGGCGACGGCCACGGATCTCTTCTGGCCCACGGCGGAGCGGCTGGTGTTCGTGGCGCAGGCGCAGGGCGAGGCCGCGCTGATGGCGGTGGCGCCGGGTGGCGGAGAAGTGAAGACGTTGTGGAAGGGCCCGGAGCACGTGACGGTGTCGCTGGGGAGGGACGGCGTGACGAGCGCGGTGGTGCGCGACTCCATCACCCAAGCGCCGGAGCTTTGGACGGGGCGGGTAGGGGCGTGGAAGCAGGTGACGCGCCTCAACACGGACGTGCGCGTGACGGTGGGCGACGTGCGCAGCGTGACGTGGACGCGCGACGGGCAGTCCGTGCAGGGCTGGCTGGTGTTGCCGGTGCAGGACGCATCCGGACGCAAGGCGCCCATGGTGACGGTGGTGCACGGAGGGCCGGCGGCGGGAGTGCTGGCGGGGTTCAGTCCGCAGACGGCGTTGTTCACGGCGAGGGGCTACGCGGTGTTCATGCCGAACCCGCGAGGCAGCTACGGCCAGGGTGCAGCGTTCGTGCAGGCGAACCGCCGCGACTTTGGCTTCGGGGACTTCAACGACGTGCTGGCGGGGCTGGACGCGGTGCTGGCGTCGGCGCCGGTGGATCCAGCGAGGCAGGGCATCACGGGGTGGAGCTACGGCGGCTTCCTGACGATGTGGGCGGTGACGCGGACGCAGCGCTTCCAGGCGGCGGTGGCGGGCGCGGGCATCGCGAACTGGCAGAGCTACTACGGCACGAACCACATCGACTCATGGATGCTGCCGTACTTCGGAGCGTCGGTGTACGACGAGCCGGAGGTGTACACGCGCTCCTCGCCCATCAACGGGGTGAAGCAGGTGAAGGCGCCCACGCTGGTGCTGCATGGTGAAAGGGACCTGGAGGTGCCCGCGTCGCAGGGCTACGAGTTCCACAAGGCGCTGAAGACGCTGGGCGTGAAGACCCAGTTGGTCATCTACGCGGACGAGGGCCACAGCCTGCGCAAGCCCGAGCACCAGAAGGACCGGCTGCTGCGCACGCTGGACTGGTTCGACGCGAACCTGCCGGCGGTGACGGAGTCGAAGCCGAAGGTGCGGGCACCGGCGCGCTAAGCCTTCGGACACCAAGGCCAGTCCCACTGGATGAGAAGGTAAGGCCCCAGAGGGGCCACCCTGTCGGCGCGAATCGCGAAAACCTGTCCGACTGTCGGACAGGTTCGGAGCGCCACGGCAGGGGGCCGCAGCTCCGCCCGAGCGGCACGAACCTGTCCGACAGTCGAACAGGTCTGGAAGGCCCTTTGGCTGGGGCTACCGTTCCGCCCGAGCAGCACGAACCTGTCCGACAGTCGGACAGGTTGGAAGGACCGTGGCTGGGAGGGGCCCTGTTCCACCTGGACATCGGAAACCTGTCCGACAGTCGGACAGGTTTTGACTCAGCCTCAGGCGGGAGGTGGGTAGGGGGGATTTCGGGGAACAGGTCAGGGACTGTGGAGGCCGGATTCGGCGGGGCCACGAGTGAGGTGAGCACGTGGTTGCGCCACTGACCGTTGATCAATTTTGTCGATATTGACGGTTAAGCCTCGAATGGGCGGCTTTTTGAGCCCCGTATCTCCAATATCGACAAAATTGATGGAGAGTCAGGGGCCGCTGCGGAGGCCGGGCTCGGCGGGGGCCACGAGCGAATTGAGCACCTGGTCGCGCCACTGGCCGTTGATGAGGAGGAAGTCGCGGGCGTAGCCCTCGGGGATGAATCCGAGGCGGCGGAGGACGGCGGCGCTGCGCAGGTTCTCTGGCAGGTGGCTGGCCTGGAGCCGGTGCAGGCCCATGGCGCTGAAGGCGAAGTCGCAGAAGGCGCGGAGGGCTTCGGTCATGAGGCCCTTGCCCTCGTGGCGGTGATCCAGGCCGTAGCCCAGGTCCGCGGCCTGGAGCGGCCCCCGGCGGATGTGGGCGAGCGTGGCGTTGCCGATGACGGGCGCGAGCGCGAGGGGTTGGCCCTTGGGGAGGAGGAAGACGCGAAGGGACACGTCGTGGCGGAAGTCCTCGCGGTCCTGGGCCAGCCGCGTGCGCCAGTAGGCCATGGAGAAGAAGGTCGCCGGGCGCGCCGGGGACACCGGGCCCAGGTGGTCCTTGTTGGCCACGTGGTACGCCAGCACCCGCTCCGCCGCGTCGGGCGGCAGCAGCATCAGGTGCAGGCGCTCGGTGGTGAGCAGGACGGGCGACTTGTCGATCATGGCGGAGGCTGACTTCATCTCTGCATCAAGGCTAGCGACGGCAGGGGCGTGAATCAGGCCGGGCCGTTACCGCTCATGACGGCGTCTTCGTGGAGCTTCTTGAAGGTCTCGTTGCGGTTCGTGGAACGCACGAGTGCGTCCAGTTCCGTCGGGCCGATGGCGACGACCAGGTGGTCGTCTTTCCGGAAGGTAGCGGAGCGGGTGTGGAACCCTTCGGTGAAGCCTCCGGCCGCGACGAAGAAGCCGAGGCGGCAGCGTCCTCCTCGGTTCCAGAGCTTGTCGCGGAAGATGACCAGCTCGCCCGGGCCGACGTGCTTCGACCAGTTCTTGCACTCGACCAGGATGTAGGAGCTGCTCTCGCGGGCCCAGAACGGATCCTGGGATTCGTTGCGGATGACGATGTCGATCTCTTCGTCCGCGCTGGTCCGGTTGGTGCTCGTGTTCATCAGGCCCGGCACGGTCTTGAACAGGAGGACCAGGAGTTCTTCCAGCAGGCGGCCCTTGCGGTTGCCGTTGGTTTCGGACCGGCAGGCGGCCCACAGGTCCTGGATCTCCTTCTCCCGCTGGGCATGGGTGAGCGAGGCGAGGCGGCGCTCCCGCACGGCTTCAGAGGCGTTGCGCACCTTGATGCGCAACATCATGGGCAGGGTGGGAACCTTCTCCAGGTAGTCGTAGGCGCCGTCCTTGAAGGCCCGTTCAATCATCTTCGCGTCGGCATACGCGGTCGCGACGATGACCTTGGCGCCCGTGGGGACGATCTCCGAGATGAGATCGATGCCGGAGTCGCCTCCGGAGGAACCCTGGAGGCGCTGGTCGAGCACGACGACGTCCCAGGCGAATTCCTGGATGCGGGCCTGGGCGGTCTTCCGGTCTGGGGCCCATTCGACGCGGTAGCCCTCGGGGACGAGGATGTCCTGGTAGGTCTCGAAGAAGGGCCGCTCGTCATCGACGACCAGTACGGTGCCTGGAGAAGTCATCGTGGAGTCCTCTCTGCCACAGGCAGGCGCATCCGGAAACGGGCACCGCTATCGGGTTTGTCCACGCAGGCGACCTTGCCGTGCAGCTCAATCTCGATGACTTCCTTGACCAGGGCCAGTCCCTCGCCCGCGCCACCGGAGCGGAGGGAGATGCCACGCTGGAAGATGCGCTCGCGGTCCTCGGGACGGATACCAGGGCCATCATCGTCCATGGTCAGGAGGAGGTTCCGCTGGTTGTCCTCCAGGATGCAGTCAATGAGCACCTGATGCGCACCGGCCTGCTCGGAGTTTCGGAGCAAGTTGACGATGGCGAGGACGAAGCGTTCCCGGTAGCCGGACAGGGAAGGGAGATCCGGAGCCACGTGAAGCTGGATGCTCAGCGAGGTGGCGAGACTGGCGACCGCGTCCGCGAGGACTCGGAGGACGTCAAAACCCTCGGGAGCACGTGCGGCCAGCTCAGAGGTCTTGAGCAGGTCCGTGACGAACTTCAGTGCGCGGTCGATGCCGGGGTCGATGCGCGGACGGAAGCGCGCGACCGCCGCCTCGACCTGACTGCCCACCATGGAGCTGTAGAGCGACCCCAGGGCAATCTGGGCGGGGATGAGTGCGTTTCGGATCTCGTGAACCACCAGCCGTGCTTGCCGGGTGGTGGCGATGGCCGAGGAGTTGAATACCGTGTCGAGACCGGACTTGCCGCTTCCTTCCTTCTCCAAGACCGTCAGCGATTCGTCCTGGCTGAGTGTGGCCGCGAGGACGGAAAAGGGCGTTTCCATAGGGGAAAGGAGCGCTTCCAGAATGCGCTTCCCTTCGTTCAAGAGCATGTATCCACTGTATACAGTCCGGTTTGGACTACTGACTTCCCCGATGAGTTCCAGGATGCCCAGCGACCCAAGTCGCCGGAGGGTCGCCCAGGAGTGTGCGAGCTCGGAGACATCCCAGTCGCTCTCGATGCGAACGTCCTCTGGCTTCTCGAGAAGGTACTCAGCGGTTTCCCTGCTTAGCCTCCAGTCGTCGATGGGCCCCATGGATTGAGCAGCCTCGACTTGGAGAAGCCATTGGATGGCATCTCGTCCGCTCAAGCCCAGGAGGACGTCCCCAATGGGACCCACTTCCTGACGCTCCCCCACTTTGCGAACGGCGCGAACCTCTAGCGCGTACTTTTCGGCCCTGTTGAGTTGCGACGTGCCTCGGGGAGGTCCTTGGTGCCAAGCCTTGGCGGCCAGACGGTCGATCTCCAGCCTGCGAGTCAGGGATGAGGCCCGCACGTTGAACCCCATGCGACGCATCATTCCGAGCAATACATGCTCTTCAACGACATCGCGTGGCTCGCCATGCAGAAAGCCCTCCTGGAGGAGGATGGCGAGGTTGATGGCGAAGCTCACGACATGATTATCAGAAGTCCATTCTTGATGGAGTTCCATCAGGCGTCCGGGGGGAAGCTCCCCGGGTTCCCGCTCGAAGCGTTCGACGAGTCGGATGAACTCCGCCCGCACCCATTTGGCTTCTGGCACGAAGTAACGCGGGGCCTGATGGCCGTCCTGCGCCGAGCGCACGTTCTGAAGATGTTCCTTCAGTTCCTCGATGAAGCTCATGGCCCGGCATCATCCCACCAAGCACGTGTGCTTGCTCACGGATGACGCATCAGGGGCTCGCCGCGTTCCCTCCGCGACGAGCCCCAGATTCAACCCTCTACTTCACACCGTTACTGCCCATGGTCCATGGGCTGCTGGGGCACCTGCTGCTGCGCACCCCCACCGCCCGTGCCCTGCTCGGGCTGCGGGCTCTGGTGGTCGACGCCCGCGCCGTGCGGCTTCGCATCCGTGCCACTTCCGCCAGTGCCTCCCGGCTGCGCGTTCTGGCCCTGGTCCTGGTCGCCCTGGGGCGGCTGCTGCGCTCCGCTGCCTCCCACGCCGCCGCTTCGCGACGGCTGCGCTCCGGCCACGTTGCGCTCCACCACGATCTCCACGCGGCGGTTGTTCGCGCGGCCCTCCGCCGTGCCGTTCGACGCCACCGGCCGGTTCTCACCCATGCCTCGGACCTGGATGCGGTCCTGCGGGACGCCCTGGTTCACCAGGAAGTTCCGCACGCTCTCCGCTCGGCGCTCCGACAGCTGGTCGTTGTAGTCCTCCGTGCCTCGCGAGTCCGTGTGGCCTTCGATGAGCAACGGGTTCTTCGACTCCTTCAGCGCCGTCGCCACCTCCGACAGCCGGTCGCGCGCCGCGGGCAACAGCTCCGTCGCGTTCGTCGCGAACAGCACGCTGCCCGACAACGTCACCACCGTGCCGCGCGCCTCCTCCCGCACCTTCACGTTCTCGTCCTGAAGCCGCGTCAGCGCCTGCGACGCGCGCTGCTCCGCCTGGAGCCGCGCCTGCCGCTCCTGCTCCAACTCCTGCGTGCGCTGCTGGAGCTTCTGGTTCAGCTCGGCCAGCCGCTGCGCCTCCGACTGCTGCTGCTCCATGCGCCGCTGCATCTCCGCTTCCATCTGCTGACGCTGCTGCGCATCCGCCGCGCGCAGGCGATCCGCCTCCGCCTGGCGCTGGGCATCCAGTTGCTGACGCTGGGCTTCGAACTGCTGGCGCTGCTGCTCATACTGCTGGCGCTGGGCTTCGTACCTCGCGCGCTCCTCCTCCTGCTGGCGCGTGAGGTGCTGCGCGCGCGCTTCCTGCTGCTCACGCAGGGACGCCTCCGCCTGGGCTCGCTGCTGCGCGGCCAGGTCCGCCTCGCCGCGCGCAGAGGCGATCTCCGCCTTGCGCAGGGCCACGTACGCCAGCGAGCGCGTCGTCACCGAGCCCTTGCTCTCCACGTACTCGTTCTCCGCCTCCTGCAGGGCCGCCCGGGCCGCCGCCACGTCCGCGGGGCGCTCGCGGCCCTCGGGGCTCGTGGACACGTCGCGGTACGCCTGGCGCGCTGCGGTCAACTCACTGGGCGGAGGACCGTGCGCACACCCCACCGAGAGCGCCGTGACTCCCGCGACCGCCAACCATCCAAGTTTCCAACGCTGCATGACTCACTCCTCACAAGGCTAGAGGTGGGGGACTCACTGACCGCGGCGGAGGGACTCGGCCTGCTCGGAAGCCCGCCGCGCCTCGTTCTTCAGGGGCACCGCGCGGGCCAGCGCCGACGCCAGGTCCGCGTCCGCGGCCGCCTGACGGAACCGCAGCTCCGCGGCCTCCTGCTCACCCTCCTGAATCAGCCGCTCACCGTCGGCGATCTGCTGACGCGCGAACTGCAGATGCCGGGCGGCCTCGGGCACGTTCGGCGCCTGGGAGTTCTCCGCCGAGCGCAGCGCGGCTTCCGCCTGCACGCGCTGCTGATGGGTGGACGTAGCAATCACCTGCTTGCCTGCACAGCCAAGGGCCGCGATGGAGAGCAGGGCGGCGGCGAACAGCTTCGGGCGCATGGATCACCTCATGCCGGTGGAAATGCTGGGACGCTCCGGCGCGGCCCAGAGGGAGTTGGTTTGAAAAATGGGCGGTGCCCGGCCAGTCGGCATCGGCGACCTGTCCCCACCAGGCACGCTGGCCAAGGGGGTTGACAGGCGTCGTGTAGGGAACGAGGCGCACAGGCCACGGCACGCACGGGCTGCTGGCCGTGCGGCGGGAGGGACGCTAGAGGGGGAACATGCGCCTGCACCTCGTGGACGGCACGTATGAGCTGTACCGGGCCCACTTCTCGCCCCGGCCGGGCACCACCGCGCCGGACGGACGGGACGTGAAGGCCACGGCCGGTGTGATGGACTCCCTGCTCGCCCTCTTGCACGACGAGCAGGAGGCCGTGACGCACGTCGCGGTCGCGTTCGACAATCCCATCCGCTCGTTCCGCAACGCGCTGTTCGCTGGTTACAAGGGAGACGAGGGCGTGCCGCCGGAGCTGCGCGCGCAGTTCGACCTGGTGGAGGAGGCCGTCTCAGCGCTGGGCGTGCGCGTCTGGTCCATGAAGGACCAGGAGGCGGACGACGCGCTGGCCACCGGGGCGGCGCGCTGGGCGGGCGAGGTGGAGCAGGTGCGGCTGCTCACGCCGGACAAGGACCTGGGCCAGTGCGTGCGCGGCCAGCGCGTGGTGCAGGTGGACCGGCGGCAGCAGAAGGTGGTGGACGCGGACGGGGTGAAGGCGAAGCTGGGCGTGGCGCCGGAGAGCGTCCCGGACCTGCTGGCGCTGATGGGCGACGACGCGGACGGCATCCCGGGGCTGCCGGGCTTCGGGGCGAAGGGCGCGGCGGCGGTGCTCCAGGCGTATGGACATCTGGAGTCCATCCCGGACAACGCGGCGGAGTGGACGGTGAAGGTGCGGGGCGCGGACAAGCTGGCGGCGACGCTGAAGGCGCACCGCGAGGACGCGCGGCTGTACCGCACGCTGGCCACGCTGGTGGAGGACGCGCCGCTGCCGGGCACGGCGTCGCTCACGGACCTGGAGTGGAAGGGCGTGCCGGAAGCGCGCTTCAAGGCGTTCTGTGAAGGATTGGGATTGAAGAGCCTCCAGCGCCGGCCAAAGCGCTGGGCGGCATGAGGAAGCCATGAGCATGGAATTGAAGCCCCCACCGTCGGACGGCTGGGTCCCCACGCTGGACGACACCCCCTTCACCCGCATGGGCGGCGAGGAGCCCGTCCACGCGCTGGCGGAGGCCTTCTACGACGTGATGGACGCGGAGGAGCCCGCGCTCGCCGCCATCCATGAGCTGGACGCCGAGGGCAAGGTGAACCGCGGCACGCGCCAGCGCTTCGGCATGTTCCTGGTGGGCTGGCTGGGCGGGCCGCAGCACTACAGCGCGACGCACGGCCACCCCCGGCTGCGCATGCGCCACGGCCACCTGCCGGTGGACACGGCGATGCGGGACGCGTGGCTGCGGTGCATGCAGAAGGCCATGGACAAGCGCGGCATCACCGGCGGCCTGCGAAGCTTCCTGGATGACCGCTTCGCCCAGGTGGCGGACTTCCTTCGCAACACGGAAGGATGAGGTTCACCGAGTCCATCCGCATCACCTGTCCGCGCGAGCGCGTCTTCGCGTACACGCAGGACTACGGGCAGCGGCTCGTCTGGGACACGTTCCTGCGTGAGGCGGTGCTGATGGACGGCGCGACACAAGCCGGGCCCGGCGTGAAGGCCTGGTGCGTGTCGTGGCACGGGCTGGGAATGGAGACGGAGTACGTGTCCTTCCAGCCGCCCGCCGTCACGGCGGTGAAGATGACGCGGGGCCCGAGCCTGTTCGAAAGCTTCGCGGGCTCGTGGCGGTTCGACGAGGACGCCCCTGGCGTCACGCGCGTCACCTTCACGTATGCCTTTGAATTGCGGCGGCCCTTCGGCTGGCTCACGCCGCTCCTGAAGTGGACCCTGACCCGCGAGGTCCGGGGACGACTGCGCGACCTGAAGCGGCGGCTGGACGTGGGTGTCCCCGGCGCGGCATAGACTCGCGGTATGAGCACGCAGCTACAGCCGTCCCCCGCCACTCCGCACGTCGATGAGCTGGTGCCCCTGTTCGAGGAGGCCTTGAGGACGGAGGGCTCCTCGCGTGCCCTGAAGGCCGGGTACCTCAACGCCATCATCGCCCGGTGGGGCCAGACGGAGGACCCGGCGACGCTCGCGCCCGCGTTGCACGCGCTGCTGGCGAAGGAGGGCGTGAAGCAGTTGTTGGACGAGCAGGGCACGCCCGTCAGCGCCGCCGCGACGCAGGCGTTGCTGGCCATGTCCTATCCGCATCCGCTGGAGGTCGCCCCGGAGCACCTGGAGGCGCTCCGCAAGCACACCGAGCCCTCCGTGCCGCCCGCGCCCAAGGGCTGGATGCTCACGGTGCTGGTCGTGGCGACCCTGATTCAAGCCATCTACTTCTTCCTGGCGGATGACATGCGGCACATGTTCGGGGCCACCGCTGAGCAACTGGCGGGAGAATCCGGCCTGGCGCTCCCAGGAGGCGGGGACGGCTTCTTCGACAGGCTGGAGAAGGTGGCGTGGTGGCCCATGCGGCCCCTGGTGCCCTGGGTGCAGGTCGTTGGCGCAGCGGTCCTCTATTCCTTCTCCACCGCCCTCGCGACGAAGGCGTGGGCGCGCACCCTGGCCCGGCGCGGTTTCCTGGGGCTGGGCGTGTTGGGCCTCGGGGTGGGCGTGCTCCCCATGCACGTGTATGAGAACTGCGGAACGCTGGTGGCCGCGCTGGGCGCGCTGCTCGCGGGCTGGATGTTGCGCTCGCCCAAACCGTCCACGCCGCCGGCCGCCTGAGTGCCCGCTCGCCGGGCCGTGGCCAGACGGGCGCCGCGCCCCCACCCTCCAGTTTTCACCACCCAGCTGGGGGTTGGAATCCATGCGTACGAACAATGAAATCTGGACCGCTGCGGGCTTCGGCGTCCTCGCCGGGATGCGCAGCATGACGGCGCCCGCGTTCCTGGCTCGCGAGCTGTCGCGCAAGCCGACGCGCGCGTTGAAGCGGGCCCTGCCAGGCCTCACGTCGAAGAAGGTGTCCCAGCGCCTGGGCCTCATGGCGCTCGGTGAGCTGGTGGGGGACAAGAACCCCAGGACGCCAGCGCGCACCGCCTTGCCGGTCCTGACGGGCCGCATCCTCTCCGGGGCCATCACTGGCGCCGCGGTGTCACGCAAGCGCAAGGGAGCGCGGATTGGCTTCGCCCTCGTCGGCGCCGCCGCCGCCTTCGCCTCCAGCTATGTCTTCTATGGCTTCCGCCGCCTCCTGACGCAGAAGCTGCGCGTGCCGAACGTGGCCGCGGGCCTGGTCGAAGACGGCCTCGCGCTGGCCCTGGGCTCCCGCCTCACCCGGGCGCTGCGGTAGGCCTTGCCCCGTGGCTCACCCCGGCCCCTTGCCGGGGGTGAGCCGCGCCTCCAGTCGCGCCAGCACCGCATGCTCCGCCCGTGCCCGCTCCGCCAGGGGCGCGAAGAGCAGCCGCGAGCGCAGGCCCATGCCTTCCGTCAATTCGAACTGGCGCAGGTCCTCCGGCAGCGCGAGCAGCACCTCGCCCAACGGCCGCACCCGGTGCAACTGGTACGAACCCGCTGCCTCCAGCGCGCGCACCACATCCGCCACGGGCTCCGCGCGGGCCATGGCCTTGCGTGACTGCTCCTCGTAGCGCAAGCCCGCCTCCACCCGCTCCTCCAGGTCCGCGAGCACCGCCGCCGCCGTGCGCTGCGCCTCCTTCACGAGCCGCAGCGGATCCAACGCCCGCTCCACGCGCCTTCGTACCGCCGGGGACAGCGCCCGGGCCCGACCCTCCACGCGCGACAGCACCGCGTCGCGGTAGCTCGCCGCGAAGCAGACCACGAACAGAGCCTCCTCCAGCGGCGCACGCTCCCGTCCGGCCAGCCCCTCCGCCAGCGAGCACAATCCCTCTCCAGTGAGCACATACCGGCGGCCCCGGGGCAGCCCCTTCACGGGCGCGCTGGTGCTCGACTCCGCGTGGCCCCCGCGCACCAGCCGCTCCAGCGTCCGCCGCACCTGCGTCAGGTCGATGTCCTGCGAGGGCCGGGTGACGTCGTGCTCGACCCAATTGGTGAACAGCAGGAAGTAGAAGCGCACGTCCGACACGCGGAAGCCGCCCGCGCGAGCCCCGGCCCCGTGCGCCGCCAGCAGCGCCGCCTGCACGAAGGTGGCCTGCGTGTCGATGTAACCCAACCGCGCCGTCAGGGTGCTGTTCCGAGCCATGGCCAGCAGGATGCCAGCCCCCGTTCCTTCCGTCCCATTCCTCCCAGGTGACAATGTCCGCTGGAACGAAAGACATATCCGGGGACATCATTCGTATGAGGGGCAGTCCGAAATCACGGAAGGATTCCCATGCTGCCCTGGCTCGTCCTCATCGCCGGTTTCTGCTTTCTCATTGAACAGCTGTCCCTGGGGTGGAAGCTGCCCCGCGTGCGCGGCTGGCACCTGAGGGTGGTGCTCATCAACCTGGCGCAGGTGGGCGTGGTGGTGCTGGGCGGCTACACCTGGGACCGGTGGTTCTCCGCGCACTCGGTCTTCCACCTGTCCCGGCATGTGAATCCGGTGGTGGGCGGGGTGCTGGCCTACCTCATCGCCACGTTCGTTTTCTACTGGTGGCACCGCGCGCGGCACGAGAGCGATGTGCTCTGGCGGTTCTTCCATCAAATCCATCACAGCCCGCAGCGGCTGGAGGTCATCACCAGCTTCTACAAGCACCCGCTGGAGATGACGGCCAACAGCCTCATTGGCGGACTGCTCGTCTACACGGTGCTGGGGTTGAGTCCGGCGGCGGGCGCCATCTACACGGCCTGCTGCGCGCTGGGCGAATACTTCTACCACACCAACATCCGCACCCCGCGCTGGGTGGGCTGGTTCTTCCAGCGGCCGGAGATGCACCGCATCCACCACGAGTACGGCAAGCACAAGAACAACTACGGCGACCTGCCCATCTGGGACATGTTGTTCGGCACCTACGAGAACCCGGCCACATGGGACGCCTCGTGCGGGTTCGATGACGCGAAGGAGCAGCGGCTGGGGGACATGCTCGCCTTCCGCGACGTGCATCGCTCGTAGGCGGTGGCACACTGGCGCCCCCTTCGTTTCATCCGTGAGGTCGCGCCATGAGCAGCTCGCGTCGGCAGTTCCTGACCCACACCGTGATTGGACTCGCGAGCACCGCAGTCTCCGCGGCGCCGGACGCGGGCACGTCCGCCCCGCCGGCCGGAGCGCCGCCCACCTTCGGCGCGGGCCCCACGGTGGGGCCGGAGGTGAGCCCCACCACCTTCGCGGAGGCCGAAAAGCTGATGCAGGTGCAGCTCACGCCCGCCGAGCGCACCCAGGCCGCCGGCAACTGGCGCGTGTCCCTGGCCCCGCTGCACGAGCGCCGCACCGGCCCGCGCAAGCTGGAGCTGGAGCCCACGCTGTCGCCCGCCTCGCAGTGGAACCCGTCGCTGCCGGGGCTCAAGCCCACCGCGCCCGCGAAGGAGCGCTTCGTGCGCAGCCGCGACGCGAAGGTGCCGCTGCCCGCGAAGGAGGAGGACATCGCCTTCGCGCCGCTCACGCAGCTGTCGCGCTGGGTGCAATCGCGAGCCATCACGTCGGAGCGGCTCACGCAGCTCTACCTCGCCCGGCTGAAGCGCCATGACCCCAAGCTCCAGTGCGTCATCACGCTGACGGAGGAGCTGGCGCTCCAGCAGGCCCGGCAGGCGGACAAGGACATCGCCGCGGGCCGCTACAAGGGCCCGCTGCACGGCATCCCCTGGGGAGCGAAGGACCTGGTGGACACCGCGGGCATCCGCACCACCTACGGCGCCGAGCCGTTCCGCGACCGCGTCCCCACCACGGACGCCGCGGTGGTGGAGCGGCTGCACCGCGCGGGCGCCGTGCTGGTTGCGAAGCTCAGCCTGGGTGCGCTCGCGCTCAACGACATCTGGTTCGGCGGCGAGACGAAGAACCCGTGGCTGTTGGAGGAAGGCTCCTCCGGCAGCAGCGCGGGGCCGGGCGCGGCGACGGCGGCGGGGCTCGTGGGCTTCTCCCTGGGCAGCGAGACGGGCGGCAGCATCGTGTCGCCGTCCATGCGCTGCGGCATCACCGGCCTGCGCCCCACCTACGGCCGCGTGCCGCGCACGGGCGCGATGACGCTGTGCTGGTCGCTGGACAAGCTGGGGCCCATGACGCGCGGAGTGGAGGACTCGCTGCTGGTGCTCGCCGCGCTCAACGGCGCGGACGCGGGCGACGTGGCGAGCGTGTCCGCGAAGCTGGACTTCGACGCGAACGCGCCCGTGAAGGGCCTGCGCGTGGGCTACGTGCCCGCGTGGATGAAGGAGAACCCCGCCACGGACGTGGACCGCGCGGCGCTGGAGACGCTCAAGGGGCTGGGCCTGACGCCGGTGGAGGTACAGTTCCCCGACTGGCCGTACTCCGCCCTCAACGTCATCCTCTTCGCGGAGGCCGCCGCCGCCTTCGAGGAGCTCACGCTCACCCACGGCGTGGACGCGCTGAAGATGCAGACGCCCGACGCGTGGCCCAACCTCTTCCGCCAGTCCCGCTTCCTGTCCGCGGTGGACTTCGTCCAGGCGGACCGGCTGCGCCGCAAGGTGGCCCAGGAGCTGGCGCGCATCTTGTCGCAGGTGGACGTGTTGCTCGTGCCCTCGCTGCGCGACGAAGCCCTCACCATCACCAACCACACGGGCCACCCGTCGCTCACGCTGCGCACCGGCTTCGTGGAGGTGTCCAAGGCCCGCAGCGACTGGGCCCCGGACCCCAATCGCCCCGTGCCCACCTTCACCACCCCGCGCCGCGTCCCGCACGGCGTGACACTCATCGGCCAGCTCTTCGACGAGGGCACCCTGGGCCGCGTGGGCATCGCCCTGGAGCGTGCCTCCGGCGTCGCCGGCGAGCGCCCGCCCGGCTTCTAGGCGCCCAAAGCCCCCGGACCGATTGTTTTGACAGGTCAGTCCAGAATCATTACGTAGGGGGCATGGCACGCACGAAAGAGTTCGACCGGGACGAGGCGGTGCGCCGGGCGATGCAGGTCTTCTGGGAGCAGGGCTATGAGGCCACCTCCACGGACGACCTGCTGCGCGCCATGGGCATCGGCCGGCAGAGCATGTACGACACCTTCGGGGACAAGCACGGCCTCTACCTGGACGCCCTGCGCGCCTACCAGGCGGAGTACAGCTCCAACCTGGTGGAGTGCCTGCGCTCGCACCCGTCGCCCCTGGGCGCCATCCGCGAGTACCTCCTCTCCATCCCCAACGGCACCCAGAAGGTGCGCGCCCGGGGTTGCCTCTTCGTGAACGCCACCGCGGAGCTGGCGCACGTGGACGCGGAGGTCGCCACGCTGCTCAAGACCGGGGGCGCCCTGGGCCAGGGCGCGCTGGAGCGCGTGGTGAAGGATGCCCAGCGCAAGGGGGAGCTCAATCCCAGGGTGGACCCGGGTGTCGCCGCCAGCTTCCTCCTGGCCACCATCGGCGGGCTGCGCCTGAGCGCCAAGGCCGGCACTCCGCCGGAAGCCCTGCGCGACGTCGTGGACTTCGCGATGGCGGGCCTCAGGGCCCAGTAACCCGCTCCGCTGTTTTCCCGTCGCGGGAAGCCCCCGCGCCGTCTTCGCATGTTTTTATCTGGATTATTCAGTCCAAATAAGCCGCTGGAAGGGAGTCACACCATGCCGATGGATCGCTACTACCTGCTGGGCCGTTCGGGGCTGCGCGTCAGCCCGCTGTCGCTGGGCACGATGACGTTCGGGAAGGAGGGCACCTACGGCGGCCCCTGGGGCTCCACGGAGGACGTGTCCCGGACGCTGTTCAACCGCTACCTGGACGCGGGCGGCAACTTCGTGGACACCGCCGACCTGTACACGCACGGCAGCAGCGAGACGCTCATCGGGAAGTTCCTGGAGGAGCGCGGCGACCGGGACCGCGTCGTGCTCGCCACCAAGTACACGTACAACGCCACCCGGCCGGGAGACCCGAACGCGGGCGGCAACAGCCGCAAGAACATGCTGCGCGCGGTGGAGGCTTCCCTGAAGCGGCTGCGCACGGACTACATCGACCTGTTCCTGCTGCACACCTGGGATCGCCTCACCCCGGCGGAGGAGGTGGTCCGCACGTTCGATGATCTGGTGCGCGCGGGGAAGATCCGCTACGCGGGCCTGTCCGACGTGCCGTCCTGGTACGCGGCGCGCGCGCAGACCTGGGCGGAGGCGCACGCGCTCACGCCGCTCATCAACCTGCAGCTCCAGTACTCGCTGGTGGAGCGCAGCCTGGAGCACGAATACGTGCCGCTGGCCCAGACGCTGGGCATGGGCATCACCACCTGGAGCCCGCTGGGTGCGGGGCTGCTCTCTGGCAAGTACCGGCCGAGCGAGGCCGGCGCCCAGGGCGAGGGCCGCCTCAACTCCGCGGTGGGCGGCCACCAGCTGGGCCTGTTCACGGACCGCAACTGGCGCATCGTCTCCACGCTGGAGCAGGTGTCCAAGGAGCTGGGCCGGGACATGTCCCAGGTGGCGCTGAACTGGGTGGCCACGCAGCCCGGGGTGGGCTCGGTCATCATCGGCGCGACGAACCCCAAGCAGCTGGACGGCAACCTCGCCGCGCTGGACTTCAGCATCCCCGCCGAGCTGCGCCGCCAGCTGGACGAGGCCAGCGCACCGCCCGTGCCGTTCCCCCACGGCATGTTCTCCAATCCCTACCAGCTGAACCTGCACGGCAACACCGCGGTGGGGGACAAGCCCGCGGGCTACTCGCAGCCCGTGTTCACGGGAGCCGCGCCCCGGGTCGGGTAGGGCACATCCCATCCCTCCAGCGAGGCCGGGGGGGCGGGCAGCCTGCGTCCTCGCGGCCACTGGTCCGCGAGGACAGGGGCGGGCACCTTCCGCGCCGGGCATGCAGGGGAGGGTGTATGGGATTGAGAAAGCCGGGAGTGAAGCTGTGGTGGATGGTGGCGCTGCTGGTGGCTCCGGTGGCGAATGCCTTCACGGATGCGGACGCGGTGCGCGTGTTCACGTTCGCCCGGGCGCAGCTCGCGGACACGGTCCTGGAGATGCCCAACGTGAACCGCTCGCCCAAGGCATCCCTGTCCAACGGGACATGGACCACGGTGGCCAACACGGACAAGATCGCGTGGACGCAGGGCTTCTTCCCCGGGAGCATGTGGTTCATGTTCCAGGTCGCCAACGAGCCCTACTGGCGCGACCGCGCGGACATGTGGACGCGCCCCCTGGAGGTCCAGAAGACCAACACGGAGACGCACGACCTGGGCTTCAAGATGTACAACAGCTACGGCAACGCCTGGCGGCTCACCGGCAATCCCTACTACCGCGACGTGCTGCTCACCTCCGCCGCGTCGCTGGCCACGCGCTACAACAGCACCGTGGGCATCATCGACTGTTGTGATTGGAACCCGAACTGGAACATCCCGCTCGTCACCGACACGATGATGGACATCGAGCTGCTGCTCTGGGGCGCCCAGAACGGCGGCCCCGCGGTGTGGCGCACCATGGCGGTGAACCACGCGCTCCGGACGCTCCAGGACGCGGTGCGCCCCAATGGCAGCTCGTTCCACTACGTGGACTACAACAACAACGGCACCATCCGTTCGCGAGGCACCTTCCAGGGCTACTCCGCCAGCTCCACCTGGGCGCGTGGGCAGGCGTGGCTCATCTATGGCTATACGATGGTGTACCGCTACACGCAGGACGCTCGCTTCCTCACCGCGGCCCGCCGGGTGACGGACTACTACCTGGCGAACCTGCCCGCGGACCGCGTGCCCAACTGGGACTTCAACGCGCCCAGCCAGTCCAAGGACTCCTCCGCCGCGGCCGCCGTCGCGTCTGCCCTGCTGGAGCTGAGCACCCTGGAGACGGACGCCACGCGGCGCACCACCTACCGCAACGCCGCGCTGGCCATGCTCGACTCGCTGGCGTCGCCCGCGTACCTGGCGCAGGGCACCAACAGCCCGGGCCTGCTGCTGCACGGCGTGGGCAACTACCCGGCGGGGCAGGAGATCAACGTCAGCCTCATCTACGGCGACTACTACTTCCTGGAGGCGCTGCTGCGCTTCAACCCGCGCCCCAACTACCCCTGGTACTCGAAGCTGGACCTGCCGCGGAGCCAGCACCTGCTGGGCACCACCAACACGGGCACGCGCATCGTGGAGTTCGACCTCACCCCGCTGGCGGACAACCTGGGCGGCGGCGTGGTGGGCTGGACGGACAGCTCCACGGAGGTGACAGCCTTCAACCGGCTGAACATGGCGCTGCGCATGAGCGAGGACGGCATCTTCCAGGTGCGCAACGGCGCGGGCTACTCGTGGATCCGCCGGGTGCCGTACGTGCGCAACCAGACGTACCACTTCCGCATGAACGTGGACCTGCTCGCGAAGCGCTACTCCGTCTGGGTGACGCCGCCGGGCGCCGCGGAGGTGCTGCTCGTGGACCGGGTCGCGTTCCGGGCGGACGGGCCGCCAATCGACGACCTGGGCCGCGTCGCGGTCATCTCCGTCGTGACGGACAGCGACTTCCGCGTGAACAACCACCGCGTCTATGCGCCCACCGCGAGCGTCGCGGCGGCGCTGGAGAAACGGACCCCGCTGCCCGAGGCCCTGTGGAAGCAACTGGACGCGCCGGCTCCCGCCTCCACGGGCCCCGCGGCTCCGTCCGAGCGCTGACAGCAGGCCCCTGCCCGGTGGCCCGCCCGGCGTCAGGGTGGGCCACCGCGGGTGCATGGGAGACGAAACGCGGTTACATCCGCCGGGTGACGAACCTGGACCTCTTCCTCCCGGAACCCGCCCCGCGCCCGGCCGCCGTCCCGACGGGCCCCGGCCCGCTCGACCGGCTGCTGAAGGTGTCGCGCATCTACCTGGAGCCCGCCGTGCGGGAGCATGCGCGCGGCCTGGAGATTCTCGCGCGCTACCCGGACGCGGAGCGGGTGGAGGTGGCCGCGCACCAGCACATCCCCGGCCTCTTCGGCAACGAAGGCAACGTGGAGGCCTGGAACCGCATCAAGGGCAGCACCCTGGTGCTGGGTGTGAAGAAGACGCTGTCCTTCATCGCCAATGACCGCAGCTCGGACTTCATCGCGCCCTCCACGGCGAACGGCTGCGTGATGGCGTGCGCGTACTGCTACGTGCCACGCAACAAGGGCTACGCGAACCCGGTCACGGTGTTCGTGAACATCGACCGCATCCAGGAGGCCATCCGCAAGCACGCGCACAAGCGCGGGCCCAAGCTGGAGCCCAACACGGTGGATCCCCACGCGTGGGTCTATGACATCGGGTGCAACAGCGACTGCGCCGCGGACGCGGCCATCAGCGACAACGTGCGGGACCTGGTGCGGCTGTTCACCACGCTGCCCAACGCCAAGGCCAGCTTCGCCACCAAGCTGGTGAACCGCGAGCTGCTCACCTACGAGCCGAAGGGCAGGACGCGCATCCGCTTCAGCCTGATGCCGCACGCCCCGGCGAAGCTGCTGGACGTGCGCACCAGCCCCATCGCGGAGCGCATCGCCGCCATCGACGACTTCGTGGCCGCCGGCTACGAGGTGCACCTCAACTTCTCCCCCGTCATCCTCCACGAGGGCTGGCAGGACGCCTACGTGGAGCTGTTCCAGCAGGTGGACGCCGGCATCGGCGAGCGGGCGAAGCAGCAGCTCGCGTGTGAGATCATCTTCCTCACGCACAACGCGGGCCTGCACGAGGTGAACCTGGGCTGGCACCCGAAGGCGGAGGAGCTGCTGTGGCGGCCCGAAATCCAGGAGACGAAGGTGTCCCAGGGCGGCGGCGTCAACGTGCGCTACCGCACCGGATTCAAGGGCCGCCACGTGGCGGAGTTCCAGGCCCTGCTCGCGAAGCACCTGCCGTACTGCCGCGTGCGCTACGCCTTCTAGGGTTGGCGCTGCGGCTGCAATATCCAGGAGTAGGTGGTGTCCGAGTCGACGTACTGCCCGGACATCTCTCCCGAGGGCAGCACCACCGGCTTGGCTCCCCCCGCATCGGTGAAGAGGATGTTCCCGGGAAGGTCCAGCTCGGGTCCACGGCAGTCGGGGCCACCGCTGACGGTGAGGTGCACGAGGGTCGGATCGGCGAGCGCCGACGTGTAGGAGCGCGAGGGATGTGACAGCCAGTCCTGGGTGTCGGGATCCGGTGACGTCAATTCATCGAAGGGGTTCAGCATCAGGATCCCGCCCCCGGCGAGCAGCGGGTACGGAGTGGGCCCGTGCGTGTACCTGCACCCTCCGGACACGTAGTCGACGTCGAGCGTGAAGTCGCCGGCGGGCTGCATGAGGATGGAGCCTCCCAGCCGCTTCGTGTGAGGGATGAGCGGGTGCTCGAAGTCCGGGTCCTCGAAGCCGCCCAGCACCTGGAGCTCCACGTTCGTGTCGATGAGCTTCCGGCCCGACGACCAGGTCTTCCCCTTCAGGACGGACCTCGTGGTGCCCTTGAACCTCCAGCAGCCCACGTTGTTGCGCTTGAGGTAGGGCATCTCCGCCGCCGTCAGGCGCCCGCCGCCGCCGGGCTCGAACTTCGCGTTGCTGACGATGACGACGAGCTCCTGGACCCGCTGGGACTTCATGTCGCGGCAGAAGCCCACGTACTCGTATTCGCTCCAGTCCTCGTCGTGCCACGCCCCGGCCTCGTCCTTCCAGAGCGCGAACACCTTCACGGGGTCCTTCGCGTCGGTGATGTTCTTGAACCACCCGTTGTAGAAGAGCACGGAGCGGGTGCCCGGATCGCTGAACGTGATGCGGTAGTAGCGGTTGGCCAGGTTGCTCAGCTCGTCGTGAATGTTGTCCGAGGCCTCGGGCCAGCCCGACAGGTCGGCGTTGAGCTCACCGTGCTTCACGTTCTCATCGAGGTTGTCCCACTGCTTGAAGGACTCCGCCCGGGTCTTGCTGGGGGGCCCGTTCCAGAGGGTCTTCCCGAACTCCGGCCAGACCTTCTCGAATCCGCCGGGGAGGACGGAGTCCACCGCGGTGAGGCTGGAGGTCTCCGTGGTCAGCTTCGCCAGCGCGGCCGTCACGACCGCCGGCCCATACTTCTTCGCCACGTACTGGAAGAACAGGTAGGCGCCGTAGTCGCGCCCGGCGCCTTTCGCCGCGCTGGTCGTGCAGTTGCCCTGAGCCTGGCTGTCCAGCGACAGGGCCGGGGAGTTCATGAAACAGCCGGCGAACATGTGTTCGTACTGCTGCTGCTGGCCCGACCCCACCAGGAGCGTTGGATACACATGGTCGATGGCCCAGTTCGCGGTCGCATCGCGGATCCACCCATAGTCGCCCTGCCGCCCCTTCGTCTTGTAGGACCACTGGATGGCGTGCATCAGTTCGTGCGTCACCGCCCCCTTGAGGGAGGCGTCGTCGGCATCGGCATCCAGCAGGATGTAGGTAGCGGCCTGCGTGGTCTCCCAGCCTTCGGGGATCGTCACGCCGCGGTCGGCCATGTTGAGGACCAGGTAGATGTCGAGCTGGGGGCCTTCCCCGTTGCAGACCACGTCCTGGTCGGTGAGTGGCTCCTTGAGTCCCAGCGCCATCAGCTTGGGCCAGATGTCCTTCGCGATGGCCTCGTCGAGCATCGAGGCCTGGGCTCGCTGGTTCGGGAAGTTGACCCGGTACCAGACACGGACCTTCGAGGAGGAGGGATTCTTGACGTAGGCCCAGCCACCGGAGAAGGGGCGGCAGCGCGGATCCGCCATGCTGCTCAACCGGGCGTCGGGCGTGGGCGCGTTGAGCCAGCTCCCTGGGTCCGCCGGGCGCAGCAGGTACATCCCGAGCGCCGCCTGCATGGGCTGGGAGAGCGAGTTGAAGCGCTGATGCAGTTCCTCGAGCGAGGTGGCATCGAACCCCGGATCGACCCGGGCCTTGTACTGGATGGGCAGCCGGGGATCGCTGAACGCCGCGTACACACGGTAGGCCAGCAGCTCCTCGTCGTTGATGAGCCCGGCCTCATGCGCGGCCGTCAGCACCTCCGCGCTCGAAGGACTGGAGTCGTCGTAGGGCATCACGACCACGGTCAGGGTCGCGCTCGCGGACCCTGCCCTGGCCGTGATGAGCGCTCCGCCAGGGGCCACGCCCTCCAGCCGGCCGCCGGTCACCGTGACGGCGCCGGACGGAACAGCGGACCACTCCACCTGGACGTCCTCGAGCGCCTCCCCGGCGGCGTCGACCGCCAGGGCGGACAGGGTCAGCGATTCGCCCACCAGCAGCGTCGCCCCATTTGGCGAAAGGGTGAGGGCGGCGACCTTGTCGTTGTCGCCGCCGCCTCCTGGGGACGGGTCCGGTTCGGTGGTGGAGCCGCAGGCGAGGACGAACGTGAGCAGCAGGCACAACGCGAGCCGTGAAGCTCCATGAACCACGGGCATGTCCAGACCTCAGAGCAATGGGGATGAGGCCTGGGTGTTACGACGATCCATTTTAATATTCGCTTGAAGGAGTTCGGGCGGCTCACAGGTCCTGGAACCAGGTGGCGTAGGGCGTGTTCCGCACGAGGCGCCGGTTGAGGTCCGGCGTGCCGTCCGTCCACCACGGCGGGCCTCGCTCTCCCAGGCCCTGCTCGCGAAGCACCTGCCGTACTGCCGCGTGCGGTACGCCTTCCAGGCAGGTTGCCCAGAATCGCGGTCGCTACCCGTCAGCGGAGGGTATGCGGAGCGCCATGGGCGAGTGCGGACACGCCGGGCTGTCGCCACTCACGAAACAGGTGAAGGTCGTGGAATGGGCAAGCGCCAGAGGCGCGCAGCCCACCGGACCAGGAGACCCTGGATGGCCTGAAGTAGTCCGCTCACCGTGTGCGCCGTCACGCGTGTCTGCTCACCGCGGTCGGAGTGTGGAGGCTCAGGCTGGATGCCCTCTTCCGGTGACGAAGCGCTCGAACCTGTCCGACAGTCGGACTGGTTTCCCGAGCCCGCACTCGTCACGTCCTCGTCGGCGCACGCCAGGTCGAGCTCGCACGGAGCGAACACCAAGGTGGTAGGAGACGGCAGCGTCCTGTTGTCCGGCTTCACGGCAAGAGCCGCCACCTGGGGGCGGGCTGGAACCGCGAGCGCTTCGGTGTCCTCGACGTCTTGTGCAAGGTGGTCAGGGGCGCCCACGCAGGGAGGGGGGACCTCCAGCGAATCGTCCCGCGGGACAGTCGGTGAGAGGCGGCTGAGGCCACGTCTCTCGACGCCAGGGAGGGCCTCGAGCGACTCATGCTGCTCGGCGGCTGATTCGCTGCGGCCAATTCCATGCTCCTCCACGCAGGGACGCGCCGCGGGTGCCTTGTCCTGCACGGTGGCGCCGAGGGGCCACTCCTGGGTGCGCGGGGCCTCTGGAGACACAGGCTTCGTGGAGGCGGGAGCGAAAGCATTCAGCACGAGCTCATCGCAAGCCTTCAGTAGTGCCGGCAGCTCGTTCTGAAGTGCCTGCACGTCGCGCTCGTGCAGAATCGCTGTCACGCGGAGGACCCACTCGCGCAGCGCCTCACCACCCATGAGCGGCAGCAGTTGGGCTGCGCCTCCCAGGAATGCCCGCTGCAGGGACTGAACGAGGAGCACGTGCCCCGGCCGCGCCGCCACCCGGGCCGCCTGCCGCAGCAACTCGAACTCCACCTGGGCGCAGGTTGCACCCGACTCCCAGCGCGCCGCGTCCTGCAACTGGAAGCACGTGCTCCCCAGCCGGTCCAGGTCGAGGTCCGAAGCCCTCGCGCAGCAATCGGCCAGCAGTTCCACCAGCACCTGCCGCTTGAGGCTGAAGTAGCCCTCCAGCAGCCACCGGGCGTCCGGGTTGCTCGCGTCATGCAGCGCCAGGCCCAGGTTCTCCAATGTCAGCGACTCGTCCAGCGCCACCGCGCGCGTCTTGCGCCCGGGGTGTTGCACCACCAGGCCCCGCGCCGCCAGCCGCCGCAGCGCCTCGCGGAGGGTGCCCCGGCACACGTCATAGCGGCGCGCCAGCTTCGCTTCGGAGCCGAATTGCCCGCTCGGGTGCAGCCTCCCCAGCGCGATATCGCGCTCGATTTGCGCCTCCACATAAGCCACGAGTCCTCCCCGTCCCATCCCCATTCCCCCTCCTCGTCCCAGCATCGCCATCCAACCACAGGGGTCTGACATGGACGTGCGGGCCCCCTCCGCGTCGATTGCCGGGCCAGCGCGCCCCCGGGTCGCATGGGGCGAAAACCTGTCCGACAGTCGGACAAGTTCGTGGGCCCCAGGCGGCGAAAACCTGTCCGACAGTCGGACAGGTTTTGAGGGAACCGGCCCCGGGCGGGCGCCTCTGTCCGTGCCCTCATTCTGGTGCCCGCGCACGCACGACGTCGCGGCTGCCGCCGTGCTCCGCGAGGCGTGCGGCCCCGGCTTCATGCAGTGCGGACCTGTCCGACAGTCGGACAGGTTTTGAGGCCACCGTGCCCGGGCGGGCGCCTCTGCTCGTGGGCCCGCCTTGGCGTCCGCTTGAGTTCCCGTTGTGGCCCACCGCGGCGCTCCGCGAGGCGCGCGTCCTCGCGGAGGATTTGGGGTCGCGGGATGGAGTGACGGACTGCTGGGGCCTTCTTGGGCGCCTCACTCCCGCGGTGGCCTCCCCGCTCAGTACTCGTGCTGGATGAGCCAGAACACCGCGGTGCGGTGCGACACGGGGAAGTACACGATGTAGAGGTTGTGGAAGTCGTGCGCGCCCGCGGCCACCAACGGGTCGTCGTAGAGGTGCGCCACCACCGGCACCTCCGTGCCGTTGCCCAGCTCCTGCGGCAGCACCTGGCCCAGCTCCGGGAAGGCCCACGCGATGCGGCTCGCGAAGTCCGCGTACGTCAGGTCCGGCTGCCGCGTGAACTGCACGCGCTGGTTGGACGACAGCTCCGGCAGCGTGGCGAACGCTCCCTCCACCACCCAGTCCAGCTGCGTGGGCTGCGTGTCCGCCACGGAGGGTACGTTGAACGTCCAGAGGAACTCGTCGCAGGAGTTCTCGCCGGCCTTGCACCGCGCGTGGCCGTCCGCCCGGGCCTCGTTGATGGCGTCGTTGTCCTCCAGCTCCGTGAGCGGCAGCGGGCCCGCGCCGTAGTAGCGCCGGTAGAAGTCCTTGCACACCGGCCACATCCGCGACGTGAAGGCCGCCTCGCCGTTGGCGCACCAGGGCTTCTGTCCGGAGGACACCGCGCACTGCGACAGCCAGGCGTCGTGCGCGTCCTGCGCGTCCGTGCACTGGGGCAGCGCCTGCGCCGGCGTCACCTGCTACGTCTCCACCACGCTCTCGTCACACACCTCGATGCGCGTGGCCACGTCCAGGTCGCATGCGGTGAACAGGTCATCCTGCGCGCAGGCTCCGTTGAGACAGCCCAGCGCCAGGCGGAACTTCTTGCCCGCGCCCGTGCCGGTGCTCACCACCGCCAGGTACTCGCCGCCCTGAGCCAGCGTCAGGCTGGCCACCTTGGACAGCTGGCCGTAGCCCGCGTCGTCGTCCTGCGCGAGCACCGTGGTGCCGTAGCTGCCGCTGGCGTTCTTCGGACCGTAGATGAACAGGCCCGTGTCCAGGTACATGCTGCTGCCCAGGTGCGTGACCTCCAGGCTCACCCTCGCGCCCGCGGCCACGTTGAAGCTGAAGGACAGAGACTGCGGATTCGTCGTGAACTGCGTCTGCACCGCGCCGTTCAATCCCACCGGACCCAGGTACGCCGTGCTGTCCACGATGTTGCCGCTCGCGGGCACGGGCGGCGGGTACAGGATGGACTGCGTGCTCGCGCCCACCTCCGCGGGCGCTCCCGGCGAAACCACCGGCTCCTGTGACGGACCACACGCCGCCACGAGCAACGACGGCACCAGCCACCACAGCCGATTCCAGGCGTGACGCATGCAACACTTCCTTCTTGTCTTGGGGGGATTACAGCTTTGAGACAGAAGGCGTGTTCCACACCCGGAGGTGGGTGCTCAAGTCACAACCGGTTCACGGGGACTGGGGCAGGTCCTGGAACCAGGCGGCGTAGGGCGTGTTCCGCACGAGGCGCCGGTTGAGGTCCGGCGTGCCGTCCGTCCACCACGGCGGGCCCCGTTCTCCCAGGCCCACCTTGGCGCGGTGCACGCGGTTCCGCGCCCGGCGCTCCAGGGCTGCGTCCTTCGCGCGCTTCGCCCGGCCCACGTCGGCTCGGGCCCGCATCAGCGCGGCCACCAGCAGCTCTCGCTGCCGGGGCCCGAGCGCCGGATTGGAGCGGCGCCACAGCCGCCCGTCCACCACCAGGTAGCGTCCATCCGGGGTGGTGGGGGGCGGCGGCTTCGTCACTGCTTCACGGGATACAAGAAGCGCAGGAGGTCACCGAAGCGCGCGCTCCACGCGGCCTCGTTGTGCTGGCCTCCATCCACCACCGTGTACTTGAGGTCGTCGTCCAGCACCCAGCCCTTGGCCACCAACGCGTCGCGCAGCGCCTGCGCATCCGCCACCGTCTCCGCCTCGTCGCCGTCGCCTTCCTTGGTGCCGATGTCCTCCCAGATGCGCAGCGCGGGCTTCGTGGTGAGCGCGTTCACCTGCGAGACAATCTCCCGGTCCGCCCACCACACCGACGGCGACACCACGCCCAGGCGGGTGAAGACGTCCGGGTGCTTGAGCCCCAGCGACATGGAGACGAGCCCGCCCAGCGACGAGCCCGCGAGCCCCGTGAACTCCGCCTCCGGCTTCGTGCGGAACTTCGCGTCGATGCTCGGCTTCAGCTCCTGGATGAGGAACTGGCCGTACACATCCGCGCGGCCCGCGTCCGGGTACTTCGGCGGGAAGGGCACGGGCGTGTACTCCGCGAGGCGGTCCTCCCCTGCGTTGTAGATGCCCACGATGATGAGCGGCTCCACCGCACCGGACTCCACCAGCGCCTGCGCCGTCTCATCCACGTTCCACTCGCCGGCGAACGCGGTGCTGACGTCCATCAGGTTCTGGCCGTCGTGCATGTAGAGCACCGGGTAGCGGCGCGTGGTGTCCTCTTCGTAGCCGGGCGGCAGCCAGATGATGACGTCGCGCGGCTTGAGCGTCGGGTCCGTGGGCGTGACGCTGAGCAGATAGCGCACGTCGCCGGTGAGCGTAGGAGGCGTGGCGTTCGCCCAACTGCCCACCACAATGGACACGCGCTCGAAGCCGCCACTGGTGGTGAAGGTGTGGTTGTCCACCTCCGCGCCCGTGTCGCTCTTCTCCACTGTCTTCCACGAACCCAGCGTCATCTTGAACTCCAGGCCCGTGCCTGCCGCGAAGGTGACGGCGCCCGCGTAGGCGTTGTCCACGGCCTGGTAGAGCCCCACCCCTGCCCCATTCCAGTTCCCCAGTTCCGGCTGATTCCCCGTCAGCCACACCTTGGCCCCAGCCGGTGTGATGTCTGGGACCTGGACGATGAACACGGTGCTCGCGCCTGTCTGCCCCCCCTCAGCGCCGAAGCGCTCTACCGTGAGGGCGACACTCTCCTCGTTCTCATGGACGGTGAGTGTGTGGTCCGCCTCCGGTGCTCCCAGGGCATCCAGCGCCACCTGGGGCGTGGGCGCCGTCATCCGCACCGCGTAGGTGAAGGCGGTGCCCTTGGGCAGCCGGGCCTTCAGGCTGAACTGACGGCCGCCCTGGTAGACCATCTCCAGGCCCCGGCCGTCCGTGCCGCCGAACGTGGCGGTGGGACCCTTGAGGAAGATCTCCGCGTCGACCGGCGTCTCCGGCGGGACGGTGAGGTCGAACTGGACGTCGGAGTAGAGCTGCTCGATGGGCTTCGGCTCGTCGGAGGAACAGCCCCAGAGGGCTGTCAACGCCAGGACGAGCAGCAGGGTGGGCCGCGAGGGCCGCAAGGACGACGACATGGATGGGTGGGCCTCCGGGGGCGGGAACACAAGCCCCTCGTGAAGGCGCACCCTAGCAGCGTGTTCCGACAGCCATCAGTGGGGCCCGAACGCCCCTGAACGGACATCCCATGGGGCTGGCCCCTTGGCAGTTGGTGGACAGTGCCTACCTTGCGCCGCGCACGGGGAACAGGTGGGTCGCATCCCGCCAACCCCCTCAAGCGAAGGAGTCACACTGCATGAAGAAGCTGACGCTGCTGGCCTTGACGCTGAGTGCACTGTCCGTGGGTACGGGTTGCCACCGCAACACCCGCGAGTCCGCCAAGGACGACATGGAGCAGGCGGGCGACAAGGTGAAGGACACGGCCGAGGACGCCGCCGACGCCACGGGCGACGCCGCGGAGAAGGCCGGCGACAAGATCGAGGACGCGACCGACAAGTAGTCGTCCGCCGCATCCGCGCGCGGAAGGAAACAAGCACCCCGGACGCCAGCCCCTTCACGGCGCCGGCCTCCGGGGTGTTGTCATGCATCGCGGATCAGCCGTGCGCGGCTAGAAGCCCGCCGCGAAGTCCAAGATGCTCCAGATCAGGCTGATCTGGTGGGACGTGCCCTGCGTCGTGCCGTAATCCGAGACGGTCCTGCCCGGCAGCGCGGGAATCTGGGGGCAGGTCAGCTGGCCGTGGATGGCCTGGGCGTAGCCGTTGGTGACGAGGGCGCTCGCGAAGGTGGAAGTGGAGGGAATCGTCACCTGGCCCGACGTGCTGACCGTGTTGGAGGCGCTGGTGTTCGAGAACGAGACGCCGATGGCGTCCGCGTCGAAGGCGTTGTTCCCGGTGATGACCTGGTTGATGGTCGGCGCGTTGACGTTCACGCGCCAGGTCCCTGCTTCACGCGCGGTGGCCACGCCGCTGATGGTCGTCCGGCCGGAGACGCGGCCCATGTGGTCGAAGCGGGCCTGGCACGGCGAGGTGCAGGGAATGCTGACAGGGAAGGGGAAGCGTACCGGGAACACCCCGCCCGGCCGGTGGATGATGAAGTCCCACCAGTAGAAGTAGATGCGGCGCGAGCACCGCAGTCCCAGCGACAGCTGGCTGGAGCCGGTGACCGTCCGGTTGAGGGTCGGGCCCATGGGGATGGCGTTGGCGCTCAGCGTGTGCTTCGCGCCCGGCCCGTTCCAGCCGTAGATGCTGCGGCCGGAGGTCGACACGAGGATGGACTGGGTGGTGGTGGGCGTGCGCGTCGTCGTGGTCGTCCAGCCGCAGGCGCACGGACCGATGATGGGGTACCACCAGTACCACTGCTGGACGTAGACCATGGCCTCGCCGCGCAGGTGCGGGAAGTCCTTGGACACCTCCTTCACCAGGTCGTACTCGCCCTGGCCAAACTTCGCGTCGAGCTCCGTGAGGACGGCGTCCAGCTCGCTGCTCACGTGCACGACGTCCTTCTCCGACGTGACGCCCTTGGACACGGTGAGGCTGCACTCCTTTTCGGTCGCGCAGTCCAGGTTCACGTCATAGGGCTGGGTGGCCAGCGCCTGGCCCTGCGGATCCTCCAGCACCAGCTTCTGCGCCCAGCCCGTCTCCCAGGGCTTGTCCAGCGCGCCGAAGAGCTTCACCTGGGAGATTTCGCCCGCCTTGGGCGTCACGTTCACGCCCGCGTTGGCGGTGTCCTTGCCGTCATAGGAGACGAGCTTCGCGGAGCGGGGCAGGTCGTCCTGCCGGTCCGTCCACAGGATGCTCGCGGTCAGCTCCCCGTCCACCAGCGCCACGTCGAGCACGGTGGCGATGTTCGGGCGGACCTCCTGCGGATCCGCGGCGTGGGCCGGCGCGGCCGCGAGCAGCCCTCCGAGCGCGAAGGAGGAGACGGTCAGCGAGCGCAGCCAGGACGGCACGAGGCCAGACAGGCCTCGCGAGGAGTGTTGGGGCATGTGGCAATCCCTTACGGACGAATGGGGGTCCGACCTCCGGCGCGAAGGGCCAGAGGTCGGTCTCCCCTCAGAGCAGGTCCCGTGCCAGGGATTGCGTCATGTCTGCCATTGATGCTGGTTTCGGAGGGAATACGTGGTTTTCCACGATGTTTCCGAAAGCGTTGCTTGCGCTGGGGATGTGTCCCTTTGCGCTACGGCGGCCCCGCCGGGTGTAGCGCGGAGGGCTACAGGATGCTGAAGAAGTCCTGGACGCTCTTCTCCATGGAATCCACCTCATTCTCTGGGAGCGTATAGGTGGACTGGATGTCAAAGGCGCGGCCAATGGGACTCAGGCCTCCGCCCGGGCACACCGCGACGCCCTGCACGGCGATGGCGTAGTTGCCCTGTGCCCGGCCGTACGGCTGCCAGGTGCTGGCGTTGCCGTTGTAGGCGTGGAAGGCCTCGCCGGACGTCTGCACGTAGCCTGAGCCGCTGCCCGCGTTGTGCGTGGCAATCCCCCTGTCGAATTCCTGGTCGCCGGTGGGCGCGTAGCGGGTCTCGTTCAGCAGTGGGCTCAGGCCATTGCCCAGGTGGTACTTGCTCTGCTCCATGGCCGACGCGTTGGGGATGGTGGG
>NZ_RAWN01000107.1:0-32687 GCF_003668895.1 Corallococcus sp. AB045 | reverse complement strand
CTCCCCGTCCCCCGCACGGCCGGGCGGGGAAGCGCCTGCTCCGCAGGAAGGTGCCGCGCCCGCCCCCGAGGGCGGACAGGCGCCGCGAAATTTAGAGGCGCCTCCGGAGGGTTCGGAGAGATCAGTCCCCGCGCCACAGCCCGAGGTGATCGCGCCCAGCCCGGACGCGGACGCCGAGCGGCTGCGCATCCAGCCGGGAGACGGGGAGTAACAGCCATGGACCTGACCGCCGACACCACCACCTCTCAAGGCTCCACCGCGACGCCCGACGTGTCCGGCGGCCGCAACGACGCCACCCAGGTCGTAGGCCATGGACTCGCGTATCTCTGTGGCCGGCCCATCGGAGAGATCCTCCGTGCGCTCGTGCCCGCCCTCACCCCGGAGAAGATTCAAGAGGCGCTCGCCACCCAGCAGGAGAAGGGCGGACGCCTGGGTGAAGTCCTGGTGGGCATGAAGGCGGTCAGCGAAGAGGACGTCGCTCGCGCCCTGGGCCACCAGCTGGACCTGCCCTACCTCCAGCGCATCTTCGTGGAAGAGGTGGACGCGGAGCTCGTCAAGCGCATCCCCATCAACTTCGCCCGCCAGACGCAGCTGCTCCCGATCTCCCAGGAGGGCGATGAGGTGGTGCTCGCGGTGGCGGATCCGCTGGACACGACGGCGCTGGATCACGCGCGCCTGCTGCTGGGTCAGGGCATCCAGCCGCGCATCGCGCTCGCCTCCACCATCGTGGACGCCATCAACAGCGTGTACGACCGCTCCGTCAACGAGGCCGAAGCGCTCGTGGATGAGATGGAGACCACGGAGGACCTGGACTCGCTGGCCCACGAGCTGGAGGAGCCCAAGGACCTGCTGGACGCGGACGATGAAGCGCCCGTCATCCGGCTGGTGAACTCCGTGCTCTTCCGCGCCGCCAAGGAGCGCGCGAGCGATATCCACATCGAGCCCATGGAGCGCGAACTCCTGGTGCGCTTCCGCATCGACGGTGTGCTCCAGGAGGTCATCAAGCCGCCCAAGCGCTACCAGAACTCCATCATCGCGCGCGTGAAGGTGATGGGGCAGCTCAACATCGCGGAGAAGCGCCTGCCGCAGGACGGCCGCATCCGCATCAAGCTCGCGGGCCGCGACATCGACATCCGTCTGTCCACCACGCCCACGTCCTTCGGCGAGCGCATCGTCATGCGTCTGCTCGACAAGACGGCGACGCTCTTGGACCTGGCGGAGATCGGCATGAGCCCGCAGGTGCTGGGCAACATGGAATCCGTCATCAAGCGCTCGCACGGCATCGTCCTGGTGACGGGCCCCACGGGCTCCGGCAAGACGACGACGCTCTACGGCGCGCTCTCCAAGATCAACACGTCCGACCTCAACATCCTCACCGTCGAGGACCCGGTCGAGTACCAGCTCAAGGGCATTGGCCAGATGGCCATCGCCCCGAAGATTGGCCTCACGTTCGCGCAGGGCCTGCGCTCCTTCCTCCGCCAGGACCCCGACGTCATCATGGTCGGTGAGATCCGCGACAAGGAGACGGCGGAGATCGCCATCCAGGCGTCCCTCACGGGCCACCTGGTGCTCTCCACGGTGCACACCAACGACGCGGCCGGCGCCGTGACGCGACTCGTGGACATGGGCGTGCAGCCCTTCCTCGTGGCGTCGTCGCTCACCGGCATCCTCGCCCAGCGCCTCGTGCGCCGGGTGTGCCCGGACTGCCGGCAGGCCTACACGCCCACGGACGCGGAGCTGAAGGAGCTGGGCTTCACGCTCGCCAGCTTCAAGGCGAAGTTCAACACGGACCGCATCTACCGCGCGACGGGTTGCCCGTCCTGCAACCGCAACGGCTACCGCGGCCGCTCCGGCATCTACGAGTTCCTCTTCGTGGACGACGACGTGCGCCAGCTGGTGCTCAAGAACGTGGACGCGTCCACCATCAAGAAGTCCGCGCTGGCCAAGGGCATGACGACGCTGCTGGACGACGGCGTGCGGAAGATCGCCCTGGGCGAGACGACCATCGCCGAAGTGCTGAGCATCACGCAGGAGGACATCTAGTCCGCCATGCCCGTCTTCGAATACAGAGGCCTCGATTCCCACGGCAAGCAGAAGAAGGGCTTGCTGGAGGCGGACTCGCCCAAGACGCTGCGCTCCAAGCTGCGCGCCGACGGCATCTTCCTGACCGACGTGCTCGGGCAGGCGGAGGGAAGCCGCGCGGGCGTGTCCAAGGGCGCCAACGCTTCGCTCGTGGCGCGCGACGTGGACCTGCGCAAGCTGGCCGGCGGCCGGGTCAGCACCGAGGACGTCGCCATCCTCACCCGCCAGCTCGCGACCCTGCTGGGCGCGGGCGTCACCATCGTGGACTCGCTCAACGCGCTGGTGGACCAGGCGGAGAAGGAGCGCCTCAAGCGCGCCCTCTCCGACATCAAGCAGCGCGTGAACGAAGGGTCCTCCCTGGCGGACGCGTTCAGCCAGCACCCGAAGATCTTCCCCAGCATCTACATCAACATGGTGCGCGCGGGTGAGGCCTCCGGCGCGCTGGACACCGTGCTGCTGCGCCTGGCGGACTTCACGGAGAACCAGGCCAAGCTGCAGCAGAAGATCATCGGCACCATGCTCTACCCCGCCATCATGATGCTGGTGGGCGGCGGCATCCTCGTGCTGCTGATGGTGTTCGTCGTCCCGAAGGTCACGAAGATCTTCGAGACGATGAAGGCCACCCTGCCCCTGAACACGCGCATCCTCATCGCCGCGTCCAACTTCATGCAGGCGTGGTGGTTCCTGGTGATTCCTTCCATGGTGGCGGGCTTCATCTTCTTCATGCGCTGGACGAAGAGCCCCAAGGGCAAGCCCAAGTGGGACCGCTTCACGCTCAAGGCGCCCATCTTCGGCAGCCTCGTGCGCCTGCTGGCCATCTCCCGCTTCGCGCGCACGCTGTCCACGCTGCTCAAGAGCGGCGTGCCCATGCTGGCCGCGCTGGACATCGTCAAGGCGGTGATGACGAACTCGGTGCTGGCGGACGCGGTGGAGAACGCCCGCGAGTCCATCCGCGAGGGCGAAAGCATCGCCACGCCCCTCAAGCGCTCCGGCCAGTTCCCGCCGCTCGTGTACCACATGGTCGCCATCGGTGAGAAATCAGGGCAGCTGGAGGACATGCTCCTGTCGGTGGCGGACTCCTATGAGACGCAGGTGAACGTGCGCATCGGCGCGCTCACCAGCCTCCTGGAGCCCATGCTCATCGTGGTGATGGGCGTGATGATTGCATTCGTCGCCCTCTCCATCCTGATGCCGATTCTGCAGGTGAACACGGCCATCCATTAGGTGGAGGGAGCCTCGCGATGAACGACACGCTCGACCGGTGGATCCAGCGCGCCACGCTGACGGGGCTCCTGGCCCTGGCCGCCACGCTGGCGACGGTGGGGGCCACCCTCTACGCCCACCGCGACCCGCCCGCCGCCCCCAGCGCGGGCACGCCCTGAATCAACGCCTCTGACATCCCGACACACCCATTGCGCGGTGGCTTGCCAGAAAGTCACCCGAAGGTGAGGACGACATGACGACGACGAACGCGAAGAAGCAGCAGCGCCGCAAGAACCGCGGCATGACCCTCATCGAGATCATGGTGGTCATCACCATCCTCGGGCTCATCGCGGCGGCGGTGGGCGTGGCCGTCATCCCGAAGCTGGAAGAGGCCAAGCAGGACACCGCGAAGCTGGACATCCGCAACATCCAGAGCGCGATGAAGCTCTACTACACGAAGAAGGGCTCCTACCCGGACACCGCCACGGGCCTCAAGGCGCTGGTGGACACCAACAACCTGGAGCGCATGCCGCTGGACCCCTGGGGCCGCGAGTACGTGTACATGAACGAGGGCGGCAAGCCGGTCATCACCAGCTACGGCGCCGACGGCAACCCGGGCGGCGAGGGCTCCGACGCCGACATCTCCTCCAAGGACCAGAACGCCCGGCAGTAACGGGCGTTTCCTGAAGCAAAGCCGCGCCTCCCGCGTGTTGTCGTAGGAATGCCCGTGATGACCCCCGAGCACACTTCCTCTCCGACGTCCGCGCGCGAGGCGCGAGCTGTTTCCAGCGAGCAGGCCCGCGCCCGCTCGCCGCGCCTGGGCCGCCTGCTGCTGCTGGGTGTCTTCGCCGGCGCCACCCTGCTCGCGTTCGCGCTGGTGTGGGCCACCGAGGACAACAGCCTCACCCCCACGCAGCGCCAGGCGCGCGAGCAGATCCGCCGCCTGGAGGGCTACTTCAAGGCCTACCACCGGCTGATGGGCTTCTTCCCCTCGCAGCAGCAGGGCTTCACGCCGCTCATCGAGTCGAAGGTGCTGGACTCGACGCCGCTCGACCCGTGGGGCCACCCCTACGTCTACCGCATGGAGGGCAAGTCGGGCGCCGTGCTGTCGCTGGGCTCCGACGGCAAGCCCGGTGGTACTGGCGACGCCGCGGACCTCTTCAGCGGCGGCATCGTGGCACAGGAGGTGCAGCCTTGAAGCCGGCCATGTCCCCTGCTCCCGCCCGCCGCCGTCGCGCCCCGCGCGGCCTCACGCTGATTGAAATCTCCATCGCGCTGGCCATCGCGGCGGTGATGTTCGCCGCGGTGACCATTGGAATTGGCGCCATCACCGGCGCGAAGGCGAAGGGCAGCGCCACGGAGCTCGCGGGTGTCATCCGCTCGCTCTACGACTCGGCGGCGCTCAGCGGCAGGACGTGCCGGCTGGTGTTCGAAATCCCCGACCCGAAGCGTGAAGAGGCCACGCGCTACCACGCCGAATGCGCCGCGGGCGGCGTCACCACCTCGCGCGACCGGGACTCGGCGCTCCGCGACGAAGCGCGCGACCGCGAGCGCGCCCGCAAGGAAGGCAACAACGGTGGGGATACGCGCAAGAACTACACGCGCTCGGAAGGCTCGCAGCCGTCCGCGCAGGAGCTGATGGACGAGGAGAAGAACCGCATCGAGTCCCAGTCCACCTTCTCCGCGTACACCGCGGAGGAGATCTCCCCCAAGCAGCTCCCGGCGGGCGTGGCGGTGTCGGTGTGGACGCGGCAGCAGCGCGAGCCGGTGGAGAGCGGCGTGGCCTATCTCTACTTCTTCCCGCAGGGCTACACGGAGAAGGCCATGGTCTTCCTGCGCCAGGGTGACAACGCCTGGACGCTGGACGTGTCACCCCTGACGGGCAAGGTGTTCATCGCATCCGAGGCCCTGGAGGTGCCCCGCTCATGACGACCCCAACGCGCAGGCGCGGGGGCTTCACCCTGCTGGAGACGATGGTGGCCATGGCCATCCTCAGCGTCGCGCTGATGGCCATCTTCGACCTCAACTCCGGCGCGGTGGCGAACCACGTCTACACCAAGCGGCTCACCGTGGCGGCGCTGCTGTCCCGCTCGAAGATGACGGACCTGGAGCAGAAGCTCTACGACGACGGCTTCGAACAGGACGACGACGAGCAGTCCGGCGACTTCTCCGACGAGGGCTGGCCCCAGTTCAAGTGGCGCGCCCGCATCATCGCGCCCAAGACGGACGGCGTGACGCCGGATCAGCTCATCGGCGCCATCTTCAACCTGCCCATGGGCGGCGGCGACTCCGGCGACCCGCTGGGCGGCCTGGCCAGCCTCTTTGGCGGCGGCGGCGGCGACGGCAAGGGCGGCACGCCCCCCGGCGGCACCACCAGCGCCAGCCCCCTGGGCGCGTCCGCCATGAGCATGGCGCAGCCCATGTTCACGCAGATGGTGGACCAGCTCACCAAGTCCGTCCGCGAGGTGCACCTCACCGTGTACTGGAAGGAAGGCACCCAGGTGGAGAGCGTGGACGTGGTGACGCATGTGGTGTCCCTGGGGCCCGGCGGCGACCGCAACGGCGGCTTCACGCCCAACGCGGGCAGCACGGCGGGCGCGGAGAACCAGTGGGTGAACCCGCGCACGGGCCAGGTGGTGGACAACCCCATCCCCGGTCCCAACGGGCAGATGCTGGACCCGAACACGCGCGAGCCGCTGGTCAACCGGGCGGCCCAGCTGGATCAGCTCAACAGGAACATGGGCGGCCAGCAGGGCGGCGGCAATGGCAACACCGGCATCAACCCGCGCGGGCCGGGCGGCATCTTCGGTGGACGCGGCCTGCCGGGCATGCCTCGCGGCGGAGGGACCATCCGATGAAGCGGCGCATGCGAGGCTTCACCCTCATGGAGGTCATGGTGGCGGTGGGCATCACCGCGCTCATGGGCACGGTCGTCGCCATGGCCTTCCAGACGGGCATCAACGCCAAGGAGGTCGTGGAGGGCGAGGCGGAGCGCTACCGCATGGTGCGCGTGTCGCTCAACCGCATGGCGCGGGAGGTGGGCTCCGCGTTCGTGAGCGACCGCTATGATCTGCGCCGCTTCCGCGACCAGAACGACCGGCCCACCAACTTCATTGGCGAGCGCGAGAAGCTGACCTTCACGACGTTCGCGCACCAGCGCCTGTACACGGACGTGAAGGAGTCCGACCAGGCGGTGGTGGAGTACTTCGTGGAGAACTCCTCCGAGCGCGGCGCCAGGCAGCGGCAGGACCTGAAGCGGCGGGTGAACCCCAACGTGGGGGACCGCATGGACCGGGGCGGCACCACGGACGTCCTCTTCGAGGGCGTCAAGGGCGTGGAGTTCGCCTACTGGGATTCCGACAAGAAGGAGTGGGACGACGAATGGGACACGCGGCGCACGGAGAAGAAGGACCTCCTGCCCACGCGCGTGCGCATCACCGTCATCGCCCTGGATGAGGCGGGCAAGGAGGCGCGCTACACCACGCAGGCGCGCATCGTGCTCAACACCACCCTGCCGAGGTTCAACTGATGGCCTTCCCCTACTTCCAGCAGGCGTCCCGCCGGCGCGGCAAGGCGCGGACGGCCGTTCCCCAGGCTCCGGCGCGGCAGCGCTCGCCCGCGGAGCGCAAGCACCGGCGCTCGCGCGGCGTGGCGCTCATCATCGCGCTCGTGTCCATCACGCTGCTCACGGTGGTGGCCACGGAGTTCGCCTACAACAGCCGCGTGGACCTGCAGCTCGCCGCCAACCAGCGCGACGAAGTGCGCGCCTACTACATGGCCCGCTCCGGCCTGTCGCTGGGGCGGCTCTTGCTTCGCTTCCAGAAGCAGGTGGACCAGACGCCCATCCCCAACCCCGCGAGCATCCTGGGCGCGCTGGGCGGCCTCACGGGCGGCGGCACCCCTGGCGCGAACGGCGCGAACGCATTCCAGCCGCAGTCGCTCAACCTCCAGCTCTGGAAGCTGGCGCGGGTGGACTGCCACATGCTCAAGGGCCTGGTGAAGAGCGACGGCGCGCAAGGCGAGGACGGCCGCCCCGTGGAGACGGAGCCCGTGGCGGTGGACCCCAACTTCCAGATGGACGGCGAGGACGGGGAGAACGCGGGCGCGGCCACGCAGCTGGCGGCGCAGATGCAGCGCAGGTCTTTCGGCGGCTTCGAGGGCTGCTTCCTCGCGACCATCAGCGACGAGGAGGAGAAGCTCAACGTCATGCGCCTGAACACCGGCGGCGCGGAGTCGCAGGCCACCGCCGCGCGCATGCTGGACATGTTCGCGGACAAGCGCTTCGAGTTCCTCTGGCAGCAGGACGACGCCAACAAGGTGCGCTCCACGCCCAGGGACACCATCCTCGCGCTGAAGGACTGGTCGGACGAGGACACCACCCAGTCCACGCTCAACGAAAAGGACCCGACGAACCCCTTCGTCTCGGGCTTCGCGGACGAGGGTTCCCCGTACAGCCGCTACGAACCGCGCTATGACGTCAAGAACGCGCGCTTCGACAGCCTGGACGAGCTGTACCGCGTGCATGGCGTCAACGACCGCTTCATGGCGGCCTTCCGAGACCGGCTCACGGTGTACCCGGACATCAACTCCAAGCCGAACGTCAACACCGACGACCCCATCATGCTGGGGCTGGCCATCATGTCCGCCGCGGACCCCAACCGGCCGGACCCGCGCCTGACGGACCCCGTGTTCCTCAACGAGCTCATCAGCCGCATCCGCGCCGCGCGCATGTTCAGCTTCTTCGGCATGTCGGTGTCGGACTTCGTGGGCGTCATCGAGCAGGCCGGCATCGCGGTCAATCCGCTCATCAAGGGCAACGTCCAGCAGAACCGCTACCTGGGCGACAAGAGCAAGACTTTCACCATCAAGTCCGTGGGAGAGGCGGGCAGCGTCCAGAAGACGCTCACCGCCGTCATCCGCCTGGACGACGGGCTGGGCAAGCTCGTGTATTACAGAGAGGAATAGCATGGCCCGCATTCTTGGCCTGGACCTGGGCAGCCACTCCGTGAAGGGGGTGGTCCTCACCTCCGGGACGAAAAGCAACACCACCCAGGCCTACGCGGAAGTGCGCCGCGCGCAGGAAGGCGAGCGCGCGGAGACACTGCGCGCCGCGGTGGAGGAGCTGCTCGGGAAGATGCCGCAGGGGCACGTGGACCAGGTCGTCATCGCCCTGCCCGGCCCGTCCCTCACCACGCACGCGGTGAGCCTGCCCTTCTCCGACAGCAAGCGCGTGGAGGCGACGCTGCCCTTCGAAGTGGGCAGCCAGCTGCCGTTCGACATCTCGGAGGTCGTCTACGACTACCAGGTGGTCGGCCAGAAGGACACCGGCGGCAAGGAGAAGGCCGCGGACCTGCTGGTGGGCGTGGTGAAGAAGGAGGAGCTCCAGTCGCTGCTGGCGCTGCTGGGCGGACTCCAGGTGGATCCGCGCGTCATCACCCACCCGGCGCTCGCGTACCAGAACCTCTTCACCCAGCTGCCCGGGCTCTTCGAGGACATGAGCGAAGGCGGCCCGGTGGCTGTGGTGGACATCGGCCACGAGCGCACGGCGGTGGCCATTGGCCAGCCGGGCAAGGGCGTGGAGTTCGCGCGCACCTTCGCGGGCGGCGGGCGGGACCTGACGCGCGCCCTGGCCACGGAGTTCCAGACGACGCTGCCGGAGGCCCACGCGTGGAAGGAAGCGCACGGCGCCATGGCCAGCGCCGCGCAGGGGCCGGACGCCGAGCGCGCCGCGAACGCCTTCATCCGCGGCCTGCAGCCGGTGCTGCGCGAATTGCGCCCGTCCTTCAAGGCCTTCGCCGCGCGCGCCCGCCGGCAGGTCTCCGCGGTGGTGCTGTGCGGCGGCACCGCGCGGATGCCGGGCCTGGCCGAGCAGCTGTCCAAGGACCTGAACCTGCCGGTGCGCGTGCTGGCGCTCCCCGTGGACGCGGCGGAGAAGATTGGCCCCCAGGAGACGGCGTCCGCGGCGCAGGCGTACGCGCTGGCCATGCGCGGCAACGCAGCCGGGGTGAAGGCGCCGCGCTTCAACCTGCGCCGCGGTGAGTTCTCCTTCAAGGGCGGCTACGACTACGTGAAGGACCGGCTGGGCCTCCTGGCCTCCTTCGCGGTGACGCTGCTGTTGCTGCTCATCGCCTTCGGCGTCGTGCGCAACACGGTGCTGTCGCGGCGCGAGGCGGAGGTGGACGCGGTGCTCTGCAAGACGACCCAGCGCATCCTGGGCACCTGCGAGACGAACTACGACCGCGCGCTCAACATGCTCAAGGGCGTGGAGAGCCCCGCCGCGGCGCTGCCCGCGATGTCCGCGGTGAACCTGCTGGCGGAGGTCACCCAGCGCGTCCCGCCGGAGCTGCCGGTGAAGTTCGACCGCATCCAGGTGGACCTGGACCGCATCATGCTCCAGGGAGAGACGGACAGCTCCAAGCAGATCGACACGCTCTCCGCCGCCTTGAAGGGCCACCGCTGCTTCAAGGACGTGAAGGAGGGCAAGGTGGAGAAGACACGCGACGGGCAGAAGGTGACCTTCCGCCTGGACGTGCAGGTGCAGTGCCCCGGCGAGAAGCCGGCGGGAGAGACCTGACATGGGAAAGCTTCGAGAACTCTTCGCGCCCCTCCAGACCTGGTTCGAGCGGCTCTCCGACCGCGAGCGCAAGCTCGTGGCGCTGGCCAGCTCCGCGGTGCTGGTGTTCGTGCTCTTCGTCACCCTCTTCAGCTTCGCCAACAGCGCGCAGGGCTACCGCCGGCGCACGCAGGACAAGCTGGCGAAGCTGCAGGAGGTGCAGGCGCTGGCGACCAGCTACGGCCAGGCGCAGGCGGACCGGCAGAACGTGGAGCAGCAGCTCACCCAGAGCAACGTGCGGCTGATCACGTACATCGAAGACAAGGCCACCGCCGCGGGCCTCACCGTCCCCAACATGACGCCCAAGGGCGACGTGGGCGTGGGGGACGGGAAGATCATCGAAAGCTCCGTGGAGCTGACCTTCACGGACGTGGACCTGCGCAAGCTGACGGACTTCCTGCGCACGGTGGAGACGGGCCCGGGCATCGTGAAGGTGAAGTACCTGCGCGTGGAGCCCCGGCCCGCCACGGACACCCTGACGGCGTGGACGACCGTCGCCACCTACCGGATGAAGCAATAGCCCATGGCCACTGAATCCAAGACCGCCCGCTGGAAGCTCGTCCTGGGCTACACCGCCTTCGCGGTGGTGGCGTTCATCCTCTGCCTGCTCATCACCTTCCCGTACGACGCGGTCCGCTCGCGGCTGGTGACGGAGGCCGCGGCCCACGGGCTGGCGGTGCGCATGGACAGCCTGCGTCCCGGCCTGTCCGGCGTCACCGCCACCAACGTGCGGCTGAGCAAGCCGCCCACGCCGCTGGGCTCGGAGTCCGTCGCGGCGCTCGCCCGGGGTGAGTCCGGCGGGCTGGGCCCGGACGAGCTGGGCGATGCGCTCATCTTCGACAGCGTGGCCCTGCGCCCGTCCCTCTTCCCGCCCGGCGTGGTGGTGAAGATGAAGGGCATGGGCGGCACGGTGAACATCCACGTGGGCGGCCTGAGCGCCACGTCGCTGAACGTGGACGTGGACGGCGTGCAGGCCGGCGGCGGCAACCTGCCGAAGTACACGGGCGTGGACATGGAGGGCACCCTCAACGCGAAGCTTTCGCTCACGGCGCCGGGGACCATGATTCGCGGGCAGCCGGTGGACTGGTCCCAGGCGTCCGGCACGGTGGCGCTGGACACCCAGGGGCTCACCATCAAGGGCGGCAAGGCGGCCATCCCCATGGGCGGCGGCCCCGCCATGCCCATGGAGCTGCCGCGCGTGGCGCTGGGCGAGCTGAAGGGCGACCTCCAGTTCGACAAGGGCATGGGCACGGTGAGGGACCTGAACCTCAAGAGCGAGGACCTGGAGGGCTCCGGCACCGGCACGCTGAAGCTGGGCCGCCGGCTGGAGTACAGCGAGCTGGGGCTCGACGTGCGGCTGAAGTTCGAGCAGGCCTTCCAGCAGCGGCTGGGCCCCCTGGCGCTCGCGGTGAACATGCTGCCGCAGGACCGGGACAACCCGGGTTGGCGCGGCGGCCGGCTCACCGGCATGGTGAGCAGCCCCCGCTTCGGTCCCAAGCGGTAGGCCCCCAAGCGGTGGGCTGGCGGGCAGAGGGTCGGTTCCGGCCCTCCCCCACCTGCGTCCGTCCCCTGGTTGATGCCCGCGCACGCGCCGTGTAAAGCGCTGCGCGCGGCCCTGGGGTGTCCGGGCATGGGAGAGAGTTCGTAATGCCGGAGCTGGTGTTCTTCCGTCGAGGCGAGGAAGTGCTGCGGGTGGCGGTGGACCGGGCGCGGGTGGTGCTCGGCCGGGGCGACTCCAGCGATGTGGCCATTCCGGATCCGGAGGTGAGCCGCCAGCAGGTGGCCCTCCTGTGGGACGGCCAGAAGTGCCGGGTGGAGGACCTGTCCGGCAAGGGCACGAAGGTCGCGGGCGCGGTGGTGGAGCGCGCGGACCTGCCGGACGGCGCGGACCTCGAACTGGGCCAGTGGCGCGCGGTGTTCCGCCAGCATGGCGCCAGCGACGACGCGGACGCGGCCACGGAGGCCGGCAGCGCCACCGCCGTGCAGGGCCGCGACTCGCAGCGCTGGCAGGCCGCGCAGCTGCGCGTGAAGCAGGGCGGCGCGGAGGCCGTGCACCGGCTCACCGGCGACAGCTTCACGGTGGGCAAGGACGCGGGCAACGACCTGGTGCTCCAGGACCGGTTCATCTCCGGCCGGCACCTGAAAGTGACTCGCCGGGACGGCGTCTTCCACGTCATGGACCTGCGCTCCACCAACGGCACCTGGCTGGGGCCGGTGCGCCTCTTCGAGGCGGAGGTGACGCTGCCCACCACGCTGCGCGTGGGCGAGGCGGAGCTGATCCTGGAGACGGTGCCCGCGGCGAAGAAGGAGGCGCAGGCCTTCCACGGCATCCTCGGGAGTGACCCGTCCGTGCGGCAGCTCACGGACCTCATTCAACGCGTGGCGCCGTCCACCGCGGCCGTCACCATCCTGGGCGAGTCCGGTACGGGCAAGGAGCTGGTGGCGAACGCGCTGCACGCGTGCTCGCCGCGCGCGAACCGGCCGCTCATCCCGGTCAACTGCGCCGCCATCTCCAAGGAGCTGATTGAGAGCGAGCTGTTCGGCCACGAGAAGGGCGCGTTCACCGGCTCCGTGGGCGCGCGCAAGGGCGCCTTCGAGGAGGCGGACGGCGGCACGCTGTTCCTGGACGAGATTGGCGAGCTGCCCCTGGACCTCCAGGCGAAGCTGTTGCGCGCGCTGGAGAGCGGCGAAATCAAGCGCGTGGGCGCCAGCCGCCCGCTGCACGTGGACGTGCGTGTGGTGGCGGCCACCAACCGCGACCTGCTGGCGGCGGCGCGCGAGGGCCGCTTCCGCGAGGACCTCTACTACCGCCTGTGCGTCGTGCCCCTGCACCTGCCGCCCCTGCGCAACCGCCGGGGGGACGTGGTGGCGCTGGCGGAGCACTTCGTGCGCGCGTTCGCCCCGCGCGGACAGACGGTGCGCTTCACGCCGGCCGCGTTGGACCGGCTCCAGCAGCACGCCTGGCCGGGCAACATCCGCGAGCTGCGCAACGTGGTGCACCGCGCGCTGCTGTTGCGCAAGGGCCCGTCCATCGACGCGAGCGACCTGTCCTTCGACCAGGAGGTCAACCGCGAGACGGGCATCACCGTGCCGGAGCTGCCGCCGGGCATGACGCTGGAGCAGATGCTGGAGAAGCTGGAGCGGCAGATCATCGAAACCGCGCTGCGCCGCTTCAACAACAACCGCGAGCGCGTGGCGCGGGAGCTGGGCCTCGCGCGCTCCACCCTCTTCAAGCGCCTGAAGGACTGGGGCCTGACGAAGCAGGACGAGCAGGAGTGATTTCGAAGGCCCTCCGCCCTACCCGTTTCCCGGGTGGGCGGAGTCGCCCCAGGCGGAGTGCGGCGCCGGGTGCGCCTGCGTGCGCATGTACCAGGGCACGCTGACCACCACCAGGCGCCGCTCGCCGGACAACAGCAGCGCGCTGCGGAGCAGCTCCGAACGGCGGCTGTAGAGCATGGCCCGGTACCAGCGCTTCTCCAGCAGCTCCGGCAACACCATGGCCACGGTGCCGCCCGGCACCTCCGCGAGCAGCGCGTCCAGGTAGTCCATCAGTGGCCACACCAGCGCGCGGTACGGCGACCCCACGTGCACGAGCGGCGGAGGCTTCCGCCCGGCCTCCTGGAGCGGCCCCTGGACGAAGCGCTGCCACTGGGCGTCCAGCGCCGCCTCGTCGGTGTCGCCGCTGCAGATGTGCACCGCGCGCACGTCATCGCTCAGCGTCAGCGCGAAGCGCAGCGCCGTCTCCGACGCGTGGGACCAGCGGTCCACGGGCACCACGGCGACAATGGGCGACGCGGGCGTGAGGAGCACGGGCCGCTTCAGCTCCGTCACCTGCCGCGTGCGCGTGTACGCGGCGTGGACGCGCGAAAGCACCAGCAGGCCCACGGGCACGAGGACGAACGCGGCCCAGCCGCCGTGCATGAACTTGGAGACGCCGACGATGCACAGCGTGAGCGCCGTCATCACCGCGCCCGCGCCATTGAGGGCCCGGCGCCAGCGCCAGCCCTCGTCCTCCCGGTGGCGGCTCCAGTGCACCACCATGCCCGCCTGGGACAGGGTGAAGGCCATCAGCGCGCCAATGGCGAAGAGGGGAATCAGCCGGTCCGTGATGCCCTTGCACACGATGAGCAGCACGGCCGCGAAGGCGGACAGGGTGAGGATGCCGCGCGACAGGGCGAGCCTGCGGCCCCGGTGGGCGAAGCCCGGCGGCAGGTAGCGCTCGCGCGCCAGCACCTGACAGACGAGCGGGAAGCCCGCGTAGCTGGTGTTCGCGGACAGCGCGAGCACGCAGAGGATGGCGGCCATGGCCACGTAGTAGAAGACGCCGCGCCCCATCACCGCCGCGATGAGCTGCGACAGCACCGTCTGGTAGTTCGCGCCGTCGGGGTCCGTGGCGCCCACGCCGTACGCCCGGCACAACAGCGCGATGCCCAGCAGCATCGTCACCAGGACCCCCACGATGATGCCCAGCGTGGTGCGCGCGCGGCGGATGTCGGGGTCGCGGAAGATGGGCACGGCGTTGCTGATGGCCTCCACGCCCGTCATCGCCGTGCACCCGCTGGCGAACGCGCGAATCACGAGCCATGCGCCCAGGGACGCGGTGGGCACCACCAGCGGCGGCGGCGGCCGCACGGGCGCCGCGTCACCGGTGGCCAGCTTGAAGAGGCCCACGGCCAGCACCACGCTCAACGAGGTGATGAAGAACCACGTGGGCACGACGAACACGGCGCCCGCCTCGCTGACGCCGCGCAGGTTCACCAGGGTGAGCAGCGCCAGCAGGGCCAGGGTGATGGGCAGCGTGTGCGGCCGCAAGGCGGGAACCGCGGACACCAGCGCGCCCGTGCCGGCGGAGATGCCCACCGCCACGTTGAGCAGGTAGTCCAGCATCAGCGCCGTCGCCGCGAGCAGCCCCGCGCCCCGCCCCAGGTTCTGCCTCGCCACGGTGTACGCGCCGCCGCCGCTCGGGTATGCGGCGATGGTCTGCGCGTACGAGCTCGCGACGATCATCAAGAGCCCGACGATGGCGGCGGTGATGGGCAAGAGCAGCCACACCCCCGTGGCCCCCAGCGGGCGCAGCACGGTGAGCGCGGCCTCCGGGCCGTACGCGGCGGAGGACAGCGCATCCAGTCCCAGGAGCGCCACGCCGGTGAGGACGCCCGTCTTCTCCTGCATCGCCTGGGCGCTGGTGAGCGGGCGCCCCAGGAGCAGGTCCACGATGCCGTTGCCCTGACGGCGCCGGGGCATGAACGGCCTCCTGCGTCCGTACTCGGCCAGCTGAGCCATGGCGGCGTCTCCCCCTGGCCCGAAGGTGCGCACCGGCTGTCCGGGCGAAAACACGGCCCCGGAGTCCCATGCCCTCCAGGGCAATAGACCCTTTCACGCGCCCATTCGTTTCACAGGAAGACACAGGAGACCGTCCGCCATGGGCCCGCACGCCGCCGTCCTCCCCTTCCCCACCCTGGATGATTTGTACGCCCTGCACCGCCCGCGGGCGCTGGCCATCGCCCGGCGCATCGTGGGGGACACCGACGACGCGGAGGACGTGGTGCAGGACGTCTTCCTGCGCCTGTCGCGGCAGCCACCGGGACTGGATGGACGCGCGACGTGGACCACCTGGCTGCACCGGGTGATGGTCAACAGCAGCATCAACTGGCTGCGCGCGCGAAGGCGCCGGGAGCGGCTGACGCACGCACCCCAGGAGGCCGTGTCGCCAGAGGCCCACGCCATGGGCACGCAGATGCAGCAGCACTTCCACGAAGCGCTGGAGGAGGTGAACCCCCAGCAGCGGCAGGTGCTCTACCTGCGCGAGGTGCGCGGCCTGGGCTCCGCCGAAATCGCCCGGCTCCTGCACATCCCCGAGGGCACCGTGAAGAGCGCCCTGCACCGCGGCCGCCAGCGCGCCCTCACCGTGATGGAGGAGCGCGGCCAGCGGCCTTGAGTCTCCCGAGCCCGGGCGCCGCTACTCGTCGCCCTTGCTGCCCACGAACTGATCACCCTTCTCCTTGAAGAGGAGGTTGAAGCTGGTGAGCGAGCCGTAGACGCGGGTGATGTAGCCCTGCATCTCCGCCTTCTCCGCGTCCGTGAGCTTGGGGTGCGCGTTGAGCTTCTGCTCCAGCACGCGGATGCGGTCGCGCACCATCGTGACCTTGTGGAACAGGCCGTCGATGGGCATGTCCTTCGCCTGCAGCTCCGGGTTGCCCGGCACCAGGCGCACCGTGCCGCCCTCCCACTTGCCCGCGAGCGGCGGATCGCTCAGGGCCGCCGCCTCCCGGAAGATGTCCATCAGCTCTTCGCGCGTCATGTTCAGCCCTTCCAGGTCCACCACTTCGTGCGGATCCGCGCGGTGGCGCACCACCACGGGCGCCACGCTCCGCGGGGCGCGGGTTCGCGTGCTCGAAACCACGGGCGCCGGGGCCGCGGAGCCCCGGGGCGCGTACTTGTCACAGATGGGCGCGGAGGGCGGGAACATGCCGCGCGAGTTCTGCAGGCGGCACGGCCCCACCCATCCACGGTGATCCACGGAGTGCGGGCTCCAGAGCTTGCAGTTGCCACACACCCGCTCATCCGGCCGGAAGGTGGGCAGCGCTGGAGTCCCGTCCCCCGCGTCCGACATGTCAGTGCGCCTCCTTGGCCACCGGCTTGCCCTTGCGGACGTTGAGCTCACGCAGGAGCGCGTCCGCGTCCTCGACCTGGTCGAGCTGCCACAGCAGGTAGCGCACGTCCACGTTGACGTTCCGGGCCACGTCCGGATTGTAGCCGAAGTCGTTCGCGACGTTCTCCCACACGCGGTCGAAGTTCACGCCCACCAGCTGCCCCTTGCCGTTCACCGTGGGGCTGCCGGAGTTGCCGCCCGTGGTGTCCGCGTCCGCCAGGAAGTCCACCGGCACGTCCTTCAGCCGGGGGTCCGCCCACTGCCCGAACTTCTTCGCCGCCGCGGCCGCGCGCACCTTCTCCGGCGCGTTGAAGGGCTCCTCGCCGGTGTGCTTCTGCATCATCCCGGACAGCGTCGTCTGCGGCAGGTACAGCGCGCCGTCGCGCGGCGTGTAGCCCTGCACCTTCGCGAACGACACGCGCAGCGTGCTGTTGGCGTCCGGCGCAATCGGCTTGCCCGCCTGCGCCATCACCGCCTTGCGCCACGCCGGCCGCAGCCGGGACGCCGCGCCCTGGCGCCGGTCGCGCGTGTCATCCAGCGCGGCCTGCTCCTTCGCCAGCTCCATGCCGAACGCCAGCAGGGGGTCGCGGCGCGCGGCGAGCTGCCCCACGGACTCGTCCGCCATCTTCAGGCGCTCCGCCAGGGTGAACACCTTCGTGCCCGCGTACAGCGAGTCGATCTTCGCGGAGACGTCCTTCTCCGAGTACGTCTTGCCGAACACGGCGTCCACGGCCGCGATGCGAGCATCCGCGGGGAGCGCCTGCGCGCGCTTCACGAACGCGTGCAAGAGCACCTTGTCCGCGGCGATGAAGAGGTTCTTCTGCTCGCGCTCCAGGCGGTCCTTGATGCGCGGCAGCTCGCGGTCCATGTACTCCGGGCGGCGCTCCAGGTCCGGCTTCGCGCGCTCCATGGCCAACCGGGACACGGACGTGGCCAGCGCGGGGCCCCGCGCCAGACGGCCGGACAGGCCCAGGAGGAACTCACGGTCGAAGGTCTTGTTGGATTCCTGCTGCTCCGCGAGCAGCGCCTCGCGGGCCTTGAGGGCATCCCCCCACTTCGCGGCGTCCTTCTGCGCCCAGGCGACGGTGGCTCCTTCCGCGTCGCGCTGCTTCTCCACGATGTGGCCGCGCTTCAGGCCCGCCAGCTGGCCGCCCGCGTTCTTGTAGACGTTGTGCAGGCTCTTGAGCTGCGAGGCCACGGCGATCTTCCCGGCCGGGTCCTTCTCTCCTTCGGCCTCCAGGATGCGGATGGCCTCGCCCAGCACGTCGCGGATGCGCGGGTAGTAGCGCGCCTGGCGCTCCGCCATCTCGTCCGCGAGCAGCGTGCGGAAGGTGGTGCCCGGGTAGCCCAGCACCATCACGAAGTCGCCCGGCTTCACGCCCTCCGTGGACAGCGGGAAGAAGAACTCCGCCTTGTAGGGAACGTTCTTGTCGCTGAACGCCGCGGAGGCACCGTCCGGCGCGGTGTACGCGCGGATGATGGCGAAGTCGCCGGTGTGGCGCGGCCACATCCAGTTGTCCTCTTCGCCGCCGTACTCACCCACGGCGCGCGGCGGCGCGTAGACCAGGCGCACGTCCTGCAGCTCCACCGCATCCACCAGCGTGTAGTTCACGCCGCCGTCGAAGGTGGCCACCTGGCAGCGGGTGGCGGGGCGCTTCTCACACTCGGCGACCAGCTCCTTCTGCTTGCGGTCGATGGCCTTGTAGCGCGTGAGGTCGTCCGCGCCCTGCGGCACGGCGCCGTTGACCTCCGCCGTCACGTCCTTGAAGCCGCGCGGCACCTGCACGCGCGAGCCCTTGCCCGGGAGCTCCTCCGCCCGGCTCTTCGCGAGGAAGCCGTCGGTGATGAGGTCCTTCTGCGGAGAGCTGTGCTCCTGGATGATGGAGAAGGCACAGTGGTGGTTGGTGATGATGAGGCCGGAGGCGGAGATGAACGACCCGGAGCAGCCGCCGGTGTTCACCGTGCCCGCCAGCAGGCCCGTGCCCCGCTTGGGGTCCCAGAGCTTGCTGGGCGGCAGCTGGAGGCCCTGGGCCTTGAGCCAGGCAGGGCTCAGTTCCAGCACCTGCTGGGGGGTCCACTTCCCTTCCCCAGCGAAAGCCGGGGCAGCCACGAGCGAGAGGAGAAGGAGCGTCTTCTTCATGGTGCCCCATCCCTACTCCGTCCGTCGCCCTGGCGCGACCGTTACGGTGTCCGGAGCGCGCGTTTTCGCGGAAGATGGAACGCGCTTGGATGTTCCGGTGTCCAGGCAGGAGGGGACCAGCGATGCGGACCGCGAGCGGGGCGACACTGGATTTCGGAAGGCTGGCGCTGCTGCTGCTCCTGATGGGGGCGTCCTGGTACTTCTGGTATTCGCCGGTGCTCTTACCGGTGAAGGTGCTGGTGGTGATGATGCATGAGACCGGGCATGCCCTCGCCGCGCTGCTCGTGGGGGGCTCGGTGGACCGGGTGCACCTCCAGCTCAACGAAGGGGGCAGCTGCTTCTCCCGCCTGCCGCCCGGCGTCTTCAACCGCATCATCGTGTCGTCCGCGGGCTACCTGGGCAGCGCGGTGGCGGGCGCGGGGCTGATGCTGGCCACCTTCCGCTTCCGGTTGGGCCGCGCGGTGATGGGCGCGGCGTCCGTGTGGTTGGCGGTGATGGGCTTCTTCTACGCGGGCGACCCGTTCACCCTGGCCTTCTGCCTGGGCATGGCGCTGGCCATGGGGCTGGGCGCGCGCTTCTTGCCCACGGGGCTGGTGGACGCGCTCAACCTGTTCCTCGCGGCCTTCACCGCGCTCTACGTCGTCTTCGACTTGAGGGACGACCTGTGGAACAGCGCGGTGCGCGCGCAGAGCGACGCGGCCATCCTCGCCAGCGAGACGTGGGTGCCGTCCATCATCTGGGCGGCGCTGTGGACGCTCCTGTCCCTGGCCCTGCTGGGCGTGTCCGCCTGGTGGGCCATGCACGCGAAGCCGAGCGGCGGCGTGAAGATGCCGCCCATGGCCCGCGCGCGGCGGGTGTGAACGGAGCGGACGCTCAGGTCCGCAGGTAGGCGATCACGTCGTCGTACGTGAAGGGGTGCGCGTAGATGTCCATCAGGTAGTCCTCCGCCGGGTCCATCACCTCGTGGTAGGTGTGCACCGGCGTGAGGCTCTTGGGGTAGCCACCCACGGACTGGTCCGCGTTCCAGTAGCCAAAGATGCCGAAGGCCATGGCCTTCATCCAGCCCTCGAAGGTCCGGATGGCGTCGGCGCTCGCGCCGTTCGCGGGCCGCAGCAGGGCGACCATCTCGAACAGACGGGCCGCCGTGTGCGAGCGCCCGGTCTCGATGGGCATGTGGTGCTCTCGCGCCGTCTCCGTGTCCGGCGAGTCCTCGTTGCGCGTGCCCGCGCCCTTGCGCCCCTGGTCCCAGCTCACCGGCCTGCGCTCCTCGTGCGGATTGCCGACGTAGCGCGTGAGGTCCTTCTTGAGCACGTTTGCGCGAGCTGCGCCGTCCGTCGTCCAACGCCTGGGCCGGGCGGGGCTCGTCGCGCCCTGGTACGGATTCGGCACCAGCTCCTTGTGCATGGTGATGAAGGCCCGGCTGTTCTTGATGGGGCTGAACAGCTCCTTGAGGTCGTGGAGGATGGCGACGTTCTCCGCGACGGTGAAGTCCCGCTTGTCGTAGCTCAGGCTCACCCGGTCCTTGCTGCGCATGGAGTAGTCGTACAGGGGCTGCGCCGTCAGGTTCATCACCAGGTTGAGGGGATTGAAGTTGCCGCCCAGCTTCTCCCACGGACGGCGCGCGTAGGCCGGGTACGAGTTGGCCTCGTTGTAGCTGCCCGTCATGTTGGGCAGCAGGTTGACGATCGGGTTGGCGGTCAGCACATGGCTGATCGTCCCCGCCCAGCTGTCGTGGTCCCAGAGGTGCTTGCCCAGCGCCCTGCGCAGCTCGTTGAGCGCCTGTCCGGTGCGGGCATGCTCCAGGACGTCCTCGGCGAGCTCCTGTTCCAGCTCGCGCTTGCGCTGGCAGCGGGCGTCAGCCTCGTGCATCAGGTGCTGGTAGAACTCGCCCTTGCTGTCGAAGGCCTTCCAGTAGGCCTTGGGCGCGGTGTTCGTCATGCCGAACGTGGTCTCGAAGGAGCCCAGCTTCGTGCCCTTCGGGAACGACCACGGCTTCGAGGCGATCCACGACCGGAGCGTGTTGCGCAGCCCCACCTTCGTCAGGTGATCCAGCCGGGTGCGGTCCGTCGTCCGCGCGTACGTATAGGCGCCGTCCGCCCACGTCTTCGCGTCCGAGTCCTTCACTGCGACCGAGTTGATCTCCACGGGCATCGCGCGTCTCCTCAAGCCAGGCGGAAGCCCTCTTCCGAGCTTCCCTCGCTTGAGTTTACTTCAAGACTGTCGCGAGTACGCCCGCACGCGAAATATCCGAGGGTGTCAGAAACGCCCGGACGTGGGGAGTCACCGCCGCGGTCGCATCCGGAAGGCCACGAAGGACGCCATGTCCGGGAAGCCGAAGTACGGGTTCTTCTGGCGGATGGCCTCCATCTGGGCCACCGGCACGTCCGCGTAGTCGTGCCCGGGGTACAGCCGCGCGGTGTCCGGCACCTTCGCCAGCACCTGCGACAGCGAGCGGTACATGTCCTCCGGGTTGCCGCCCGGGAAGTCGCACCGGCCGCACCCGTTGATGAAGACCGTGTCCCCGGACACGAGCGCGTCCTCCGCCAGCAGGCAGTGCGACCCTGGCGTGTGCCCAGGCGTGTGCAGCGCATGGAACGTGCGCGCGCCCACCGGCACCGCGTCGCCCGCCCTCAGGGGCTTGAGCGCGTCCCCACCCCGCTTGCGCAGCTCGCTGGAGAAGGCGACCTCCTCCGCCTGCGCGTACACCGGCACATCATGGCGCGACAGCAGCTCCTCGAGGCCGTTGATGTGGTCGCCGTGGCAGTGCGACACGAACACGCCCACCACGCGCTTGCCGTCCTGCGCCACCGCCGCCTCGATGGCCGGCACGTCCCACGCCGGATCCACCACCACCACCTCCGGGCCGTCCTGGGGACCCACGAGGTAGACGAAGTTGTCCATCGGCCCGAGCTTGAGCTGGCGTACGTACGGCGTGGGCATGGTTGTCCTCCAGACGGCCACTCTACGCCCCAGGCTTGCCGCCCCGGGGCCAGTTCCCTTTGAATGCCACTTTTTGATGCCCCACGCCGTCAGGAGGTCTCCGTCCGTGAAGCGCCTGCCCACCCTGCTCGCCTGTTCGCTGCTGGCCAGCGCGACCTCCTCCGCCGCGGGGCGGACCGCCTCCACCTTCCGCTACAAGCCGTCGCCGGACGACGAGCGCCCCGTCATCGTGGATGCCACCATCGGGCCCCAGGGCAGCGACTTCGCCATGCGCCTGAAGTTCAACAAGGACCCCTTCGGCGAGGAGTGCAAGCAGCGCTGCGCCAACATCACGCTCTTCCTGGACACCGACTCCAGCGTCCAGTCCGGCCTCCACCTGCCCGCCAACAAGGCCCCGGAGAACGGCGCCGACCTGGCGGTCGTCATCCAGGGCGTGCGGGAGTACAAGCGCCAGGACGCGCCCCCGGAGATGACCCTGCGCGTGAAGATCCGCCAGCTGGGCTCGGACGCCACCAGCGCGGACGCGGGCGAGCTGCTCGCGGACCTCAACCACCGGCAGGACCCGGAGCGCATCCAGACGGACGGCACCACGGTATACCTGCTGGTGGACGCCACCAGCGCGCTCCTGCCCTCCGCCCGCAAGGTGCGCGTCATCTACCACCCGCCGGGCAGCAAGGCCCTCACCGCCACCATCAACGGGATGGCCGGTGGCGGTTCCGGCCGGGGCGTGCAGATCTTCAAGCGCGGCAGCGGCTGGGGCCGCGCCCCTGACGCGGAGGGCAAGAAGCCCCGCGCCAACCCCAACGGCGACAACGGCTAGTCCAAGCAGCCCGCCAGCCAGGCCCGGCCCCACTCCCCTCGGAATTCCGGGGGGTTGGCGGTGGGTTTCAAGCAGGCAGAGGACTGTACGGACGTGCAGAAGTTCCGGGCTGGAGCCGACGCAACCACCCGAATTCGTTCTCAATGTCAGAGGCCCATGGTAGTCCCGCCCATCTGACGTCGAGGGTCCGACCCGACTGGTAGTCGCAGCGCGCACGGCCTGACGCGCGCCGCGTCACGCCCGGCCGGCGGGCCCGTGTGAAACCCATCTGGATTCCATGACCATGCTCGCAGAAGCCGAAACGAAGTCGCGCAAGAAGCAGGGAGGCCCGGCAGGGGGCGGAGGCAAGGGAGGCGGCGGCGGCGGGTCCGGCGCCGGTGGCGGGGACAGCCTGCCCGCGGGCCTGGCCGAGGAAGCGCGCCGCCGCTACCTCAACTACGCCCTGTCGGTCATCACCTCGCGCGCCCTGCCCGACGTGCGAGACGGCCTCAAGCCGGTGCAGCGACGCATCCTCTACGGCATGTGGAACGACCTGAACCTGTCGTTCGACACGAAGTACCAGAAGTGCGCGCAAGTGGTCGGCGCCATCATGGGCCGCTACCACCCGCACGGCGACACGGCCATCTACGACGCGCTCGTGCGCATGGCGCAGGACTTCTCCCTGCGCTACCCGCTGGTGGACGGCCACGGCAACTTCGGCTCGCTGGACGGCGACTCCGCCGCCGCCTACCGCTACACCGAGTGCCGCCTGGAGAAGCTGGCCACGGAGCTCCTGGGTGAGCTGGACAGCAAGACGGTCCGCTTCCGCCCCAACTACGACGGCACCCGCGACGAGCCCGTCGTCATCCCGGCGCGCGTGCCGCAGCTGTTGATGAACGGCACCACCGGCATCGCGGTGGGCATGGCCACCAACATCCCGCCCCACCACCTGGGCGAGCTGGTGGACGCGCTCCTGGCGCTCATCAACGACCCGGAGCTGCAGACCAAGGACCTGCTCAAGTGGATCAAGGGGCCGGACTTCCCCACCGGCGGGCAGATCCTCAACGACAAGAAGGAGCTGCGCGAAATCTACGAGACGGGCCAGGGCTCCGTCCGGATCCGCGGCGAGTACAAGATGGAGGAGCACAAGCGCGGCGGTCAGATGATCGTCGTGACCTCCATCCCGTACACGGTGAACAAGTCCACGCTCGTCGCGAAGATTGGCGAGCTGGTGCGCGAGCGCAAGCTGCCGCTCATCACCGACGTGCGCGACGAGTCCACCAAGGACGTGCGCATCGTCATGGAGCTCAAGAAGGACGCCAACCCCGAGCTGGTGATGGCGTACCTCTACAAGCACACGCCCCTGCAGACGAACTTCGGCGTGAACCTGACGTGCCTCGTGCCGTCGGACAACCCGGACGTCGGCACGCCCAAGCGCTTGGACCTCAAGTCCATCCTCCGCTACTTCCTCGACTTCCGCCTGGAGATCGTGACGAAGCGGTTCGAGCACGAGCTGGCGGAGCTCAAGCGGCGCGTCCACATCCTCGAGGGCTTCGAGAAGGCCTACGACGCGCTGGATGAGATCATCCGGATCATCCGCCAGTCGGAAGGCAAGCAGGACGCCGCCCAGAAGCTGATGGTGCGCTTCAAGCTGGACGAGCTCCAGGTGGACGCCATCCTGGAGATGCGCCTCTACAAGCTGGCCCGCCTGGAGATCCTCATCGTCCAGAAGGAGCTCAAGGAGAAGCGCGCGGAGATCAAGCGCATCGAGGGCATCCTCAAGGACGTGAAGAAGCGCTGGTCCGTCATCCATGACGAGCTGACCGGCCTCAAGGCCGCGTACACCGACAAGCGCCGCACGCGCATTGGCGGCGCGGGCTCCGAGGAGATGGAGTTCTCCGCGGAGGCGTTCATCGCGGACGAGGACGCCCACGTCGTGATTACGCGCGACGGGTGGATCAAGCGCGTGCGCGAGGTGAAGGACCCGTCCACCACCCGCCTGCGTGAGGGCGACGCGGTGATGGCGGTGCTCGCCGGCAGCCTGAAGGCGAACCTGGTGCTGTTCAGCAACTTCGGCACCGCCTACGTCACCCGCTTCAACGACATTCCGGCCTCCACCGGCTACGGCGACCCGGTGCAGAAGCTGTTCAAGTTCGACGACGGCGAGCGCGTGGTGGGCGCCCTGTCCCAGGATGCGCGCCTGCACCAGCCGGAGAAGCTGGTGGCGGTGACGCGCCAGGGCCTGGGCCTGCGCTTCCTCTTGGCGCCGCACCTGGAAGTGTCCACCCGCGCCGGCCGCCGCTACGCGAAGACGGGCGAGGGCGATGAGATCATCGGCACGCAGCCGGTGGGCGACAAGGACCTGCTCGCCGTCCTCACGGAGAAGACCAACGCCCTTGTCTGCAAGGTGGCGGAGGTGAATGAGCTGGCGGGCCCCGGCAAGGGCGTCCAGGTCATCAAGGTGGACACGGGCGACAAGGTGGTGGACTTCCTCGCGGCGCCGGCCAGTCAGAAGGACGCCGTGCTGGAGTTCGAGACGCAGAAGGGCCGCAAGCTGCACCTGTCACCGGCGAAGTTCTCCGTGACGGGCCGCGGCGGCAAGGGCCACGAGATGTCCAAGCGCGACACGGTGAAGGAGGTGGCGAAGCCCGTCACCTTCGTGCCGCTGCCGGAGAAGAAGGAGTAGCGGGAAGGCCATGGCGACCAAGAAGGAAAGCTACACAGGCGCGGACATCCAGGTCCTGGAAGGCCTGGAGCCGGTGCGCAAGCGCCCGGCCATGTACATCGGTGGCACCGACAGCACGGGCTACCACCACCTCCTCTGGGAGATCGTCGACAACTCGGTGGACGAGGTCATCAACGGCTTCGCGTCCCTCATCGAGGTGACCCTCCACAAGGGCGCGAAGTCCATCACCGTCGTGGACAACGGGCGCGGCATCCCCGTGGACATGATGCCCAAGCACAAGAAGCCCGCCGTGGAGGTCATCCTCACGACGCTGCACGCGGGCGGCAAGTTCGAGCAGGGCAACTACATCCACTCGGGCGGTCTGCACGGCGTGGGCAGCTCCGTGGTGAACGCGCTCACCAGCAAGCTGCTCATCGAAATCAAGAAGGACGGCAAGCGCCACGTGCAGTCGTACGCGCGCGGCAGGGCCACCAGCGCCCTCAAGGTGGAGGGCCCCGCGCGCGGCACCGGCACGTCCATCACCTTCGAGCCGGACGCGGAGATCTTCGGCGAGAAGCAGAAGTTCGACGCGGCCCTGGTGCGCGAGCGCCTGGAGGCGAAGAGCTACCTGCACAAGGGGATGACGGTCGTCTGGAAGGACGAGACGGCCACGCCCGCCGTGTCGGAGACGTTCAAGCACGACGGCGGCATCGCCGAGTACCTCACCAAGGTCGTGTCGGAGCGCCAGAAGCCCATCGTCCCCGCGGGCGGCACGCCGTTCTACTTCTCGCGCGACAACGAGGTCCGCCTGGAGGTGGCGCTGGCGTGGACGGAGGCCACGGACGAGCACATCCGCTCGTACGTCAACGGCATCCCCACGAACCTGGGCGGCACGCACGAGGCGGGCTTGAGGGCCGCCATCGTCAAGGCGATGCGCAACTACATCGAGACGCACGGCCTGACGCCCAAGGGCGTGACGCTCACCGCGGAGGACATCCGCGAGGGCATCACCGCCATCCTCTCCGTGTACGTGGTGGAGCCCCAGTTCCAGGGGCAGACGAAGGGCCGCCTCAACAACCCGGAGACGACGGCGCAGGTGGACAGCGCCGTCCGCCCGGTGCTGGAGAAGTGGTTCAACGACAACAAGTCCATCGCGGAAGCGCTGCTGGCGCGCATCATCCTGGCCGCCCGCGCGCGTGAAGCATCCCGCGCGGCCTCCGCCGCCATCAGCCGCAAGTCCGCGGTGAGCCACCGGCTCAACCTCCCCGGCAAGCTGGCGGACTGCTCGTCCACGGACCCGGCGTCCAGCGAGCTGTTCATCGTGGAAGGTGACTCCGCAGGCGGCTCCGCCAAGCAGGGCCGCGACCGGCGCACCCAGGCCATCCTCCCCCTGCGCGGCAAGGTGCTCAACGCGGAGCAGGCGTCCACCGACAAGGTGGCCACCAACAAGGAGCTCCAGGACATCGTCAGCGCGCTGGGCTGCGGCATCGGGTCCGACTTCGACATCACGAAGCTGCGGTACGGCCGCGTCTTCCTGCTGATGGACGCGGACAGCGACGGCCACCACATCGCCACGCTGCTGCTCACGTTCTTCTACCGGCACCTGCGGCCCCTGATTGAGGCGGGCGCGGTGCACATCGCCCAGCCGCCGCTGTACCGGGTGGACATCGGCAAGGAGACGTACTGGGCCCTGGACGAGCCGGACCGCGACCGCATCATCCGCGAGAAGGCCAAGGGCAACGCCAAGCCCAACATCATGCGCTTCAAGGGTCTGGGCGAGATGACGGCCGACGAGCTGAAGCAGACGACGCTCGACGCGAAGAACCGCATCAGCCTGCGCGTGACCATCGACAACGCGCTGGAGACCGACCGCATCATCAACGACCTGATGGGGAAGGACGTCTCGGCGCGTTACAAGTTCATCACCGAAATGGCGGGTGAGGTCCAGGAGTTGGACGTCTGAGAAAGTGGAAGTCCCCGCACACCCGGGACGGGTTCGCCCGTCCCGGGGAGGCATTGGTCTTCCGCCCCGCTGGTCGGCTAGCATCCGCCGAATCGTGAACACCACCCGCCTTGCCCTGACTGTCGCGCTCGCCTGCGTGCTGAGCGCTCCCGCCGCCGACGCCGCCACCAAGCGGAAGTCCGCCGCGAAGAAGAAGCGCCCCGCCGCCACCAAGAAGGTCCCCGCGACCGTCCCCGAGGACACCTTCACCCCTCCGGATGAAGTGGCCCCTGTGTCGGACGCGCCGGTGGCGCCCAAGGCGGCCGCCCCGGCGCCCCTCGCCCCGGCCACGCCCGCCGCTCCGAAGAAGGTGGTGGATGCTCCGGCCCCGGCGGTGCGCGCGGCGCCGGCCAACGCGGTGGCCATCTTCGGCGTGGCCCGCCAGCCGGCCGCCGCGGACTCCGCGGCGAAGCTGGAGGACACGTTCACCCGGCGGCTGGGCAGCGCGGGCGACGTCCAGTTCGTGGACCTGGCCACCGCCTTCCCGCCCCCGGAGCCCCAGGGCAACCCCCGCGCTGACGCCCTCTTCGACGAGGGCCGCGCGGCGTACGACAACCTGGACCCGGACTCCGCGGCGGTGAAGTTCAAGGCGGCCGCGGAGGCCTACGTGCAGCGCCCCGGCGACCTGCGCCCGGAGAAGCTGGGTGAGACGTACCTCTTCCAGGGCGCGTCCCAGTTGCTCAACGGCGACGTGGCGGGCGCGAAGGCGGCCTTCACGAACGCGCTGCTCGCGGAGCCGTCGCTGACCCCGGACGCGAGCCTCTTCGGCCAGGACGTGCAGCGGGTGTTCTCCGAGGCGCAGAGCGAGCTGAACGCGCAGCCTCAGGGCACGCTGGTGGTGAACACCCAGCCGCAGGGCGCACGTGTGCTGGTGCGCGGCCGCGACGTGGGCACGACGCCGCTGGCCGGCGCGAAGCTGGCCCCGGGCCGCTACCCCGTGCAGGTGGTGCTGCCGGGCTACGCCCCGTTCGCGACATACGTGGAGGTGAAGCCGTCCGCCCCCACGGAGGTGAAGACGAAGCTCGGCTCCGCGCCGGGCCTGTCCGCGCTGCGTGACGCGGCGACGAAGGCCGGCACGGAGGCCGCCTTCGACGCGGACGGCACGCCGCCGGAGGTGGGCGCCATCGCCGAGCGGCTCAACGCGCGCTACGTGGTGCTGGCGGCCACGTTCCAGGACAAGAAGGGCCGGCTGCACGGCGAGGTGCAGGCATGGGACGTGCGCACCAAGAACCGCCTGCGCGGCGTGGAGGTGGACTTCGGCAAGCGCGACGGCAAGGGCAGCGCGGACTACGCCGCGGACCAGGTGCACACCTTCCTCACCGGCGCCGCGTTGCCCCAGGGCCGCGAGGACTCGAAGGAGCCGCTCGTGTCCAGCGACTCCGTGCTGCGCAAGCCCTGGTTCTGGGCCGCGGCGGCGGGCGTGGCGGCCGTGACGGCGGGCGTGGTGTACGTGGCCACCACGGACCGCGGCCCCGGCTTCAACCCGGTGAACGGTCTGCCCGGTGGAATTTCCTTCTAGCCCGGGCGTCAAGCGCACAGGACTCCTCATGAAAGCCCTTCCGCTCGCGCTCGTGCTGCTGCCCGCCCTGGCGCTGTCCGCCTCGTCCCAACCGGGCCGCATCTCCGCGCTGCTCATCCCCATGGACCCGTCGTCCGAGTCCTCGGGGGTGCAGATGGAGAGCTACATGAACGACGCGCTCGGCAACTTCGCCAGCTACTCCGTGCGAAAGCCGCGCGACCTCTTCGGTCTGCCGGACGACCCGTCCGCGCAGGCGTCCTTCCAGCGCGCGAAGAAAGGCTACGAGGAGAGCGTCAAGGCCTTCGAGGCGCGCGAGTACGAGGACGCGGAGCGCAAGGTGCGCGCCACCCTCAAGGAGCTGGACGGCTCGGTCGCGGCGATGACGTCCTGCTTCCCGCTGTGCGACGCGCTGGCGCTGCACGGCGCCATCCTCCAGCTGCGGGGCGACGCGGAGGAGGCGAAGCTGCTGCTCATCGACCTGATGGCGCTCAACCCCACGTTCGAGCTGAACCCCAAGCGCTTCAGCCGGGAGTTCATCAGCCTGCGCGTGCAGGTGGCCACCAGCCGCCCCTCGCAGCTGCGCGGCAGCGCCACCTTCAAGTCCCGGCCCGCGGGCGCCCGCGTCTACGTGGACGGGGAGCCGGTGGGCTACACGCCGCTGACGCTGCCCACGCTGCCGGTGGGCAAGCACCTGGTGCGCATGGAGCGGCCGGGCTTCCGCCAGTTCGGGCAGATCGCGGAGGTGACGCCGGACGACGTGGACGTCGTCGCCTCGCTGGTGCCCACGGCCACCTACAAGGCCTATGACGCGCAGCTGGACAAGGTGATTCCGGACGTGTCGCGCCCCAGCGACAAGCCGGCCAACGCCATCGTCTCGCTGGGCAAGTCGCTGAGCCTGGACCGGGCGATGGTGGGCACCGTGCGAGTCATCCCGGAGCGGGGCACGGAGCTCTCAGTGGGCCTCTTCGACCTGAAGAGCGGCAAGCGCCTGGGTTCGCGCAAGCTGGTGCTCCAGGGCGACGAGTACGGACAGCTCAAGTCGGAGATGGAGCGCATCGTCAACCAGCTCATCAACAGCGAGGGCGAGCAGGTCCAGAAGAAGCGTGACCCGCTGGACAACCGCAGCGGCGCGGAGGACTGGGGTTCGGAGGACCGCGGAGGCAACTCCCGACAGTCCGTCAAGAAGCACTCCGGGGATGATCCGCTGGACGACGTGTCGGGTACCGAGGACTGGTGACACGCGGCGCTTGTCCCGGGACGGCTCGCACCTAGAGTCCCGGGCCGTATGCGCCACCTGCCGCTGCTCGCCCTCCTCCCCAGCCTCGCGCTTGCCCAGACGGGCGCCGTTGACCGCGCCCCTGTCCCACCCCTGGGCATCACCCTGCCGCCCACCAACGCGGCGCTCATCGACGAAGCGCCCGCCCTCTCCCTCAACCCCGCCGGCCTGGGGTTCCAGGACGCGGGGCAGCTCTTCTACCTCCACGAGCGGAACCTCCAGTCCGACTCCGTGGGCGACGCCGTGTTCCTGGGCACGCGCCTGCTGGGCCTGGGCGCGGGCTTCTCCCTGGAGTGGATCCGCGGCGAGAACGCGCCGGACTACCGCAAGACGTCCTTCGGCCTGTCGCTGGGGCCTCGCACGCTGCAGCTGGGCGCCGCGCTGCACGACTTCAGCAGCTCGGATGACCACCGCATCAGCGGATTGACGAGCTGGGACGTGGGCCTCACCGCGCGCCCCTTCCGCTTCCTGTCGCTGGCCGCGGTGGCCAGGGACCTGAACGCGCCGGAGCAGGACGGCCTCAAGCTGCAGCGCCGCTACAACTTCGGCCTGGGCCTGCGCCCGCTGGGTGAGCGCTACACGCTGGGCGTGGACTGGCTCTTCGCGGAGGGAGGCTTCCGGGAGGGACTGGCCACGTACACGCTCCAGGCGGAGGTGGTGCGCGGCCTGCGGCTGAGCGGCGGCCTGTCCCACGGCTTCGTCAGCGGCATTCCCCTGGCGCTCCAGCTCGCGGCCACGGTGGACCTGGGCCACGCGGGCCTGACGTACGCGGCGGGCGGCGCGGGCAGCGGCCTGGACCACGTGCTGCAGGTGCGCCTGTCGTCGGAGCGCTACCGCGCCCTGCACGGCGGCGGCGGCGTGGTGGCGCTGCTCGACTTGGACGACATGCTGGCCGGCGGCGTGAGCCCCGCGCTGGCCATCCTGGGCGTGAGCGAGGTGGACCCGTACCTGCGCCTGATGAAGTTCCTGGACCTGGCCACGCGCGACGAGCGGCTCAAGGGCGTGGTGGTGAAGATGGAGGGTCTGCCCGGCGTGGGCTGGGGCACGGCGGAGGAATTGCGCCAGTCGCTGCTCAAGCTGCGCGAGGCGGGCAAGAAGGTCGTGGTGGTGATGCTGTCCGGGGATGACCGCGGCTACCTGGTGGCGTCCGCGGCGGACAGCGTCTACGCGCTGACGGAGGCGTCGCTGCCCATCAACGGCCTGTCCGCCACGGTGACGTCGCTGGGCGGCACCATGGAGAAGCTGGGCGTGACGTGGGACGTGGCGCGCGTGGGTGAGTACAAGACGGCGATGGAGCAGTTCACCCGCTCCGACATGAGCCCCGCGGAGCGCGAGACGCTGGACGCGTACCTGGACTCCCAGGTGACGCACTACGTGAAGGCCGTGGAGGCGGGGCGCAAGCTGCCCCCGGAGCGGCTGCGCGCCGCGTGGGCCCAGGGCATCCTGTCCTCCAAGCGGGCGCAGGCGGCGGGCCTGCTGGACGGCGTGGTGTCCGCGACGGAGCTGGACGCGCGCGTGGCGGAGTGGTTCCCGGGCATGCGCTTCCACCCGACGTACTCGCCGCGCGAGGAGCGCGAGGACCGCTGGGGCCTGCGCCGCCGCATCGCGGTGGTGCCGGTGCTGGGCGACATCACCGGGGGCCGCAGCCGCGAGGACCCGCTGGGCTTCGCGCGGCTGGCGGGCGCGGAGACGGTGGTGCGCGCGCTGGAGGAGGCGCAGGAGGACCCGTCCGTGGTGGCCATCATCCTGCGCGTGGACTCCGGCGGCGGTGACGTGCTGGCGTCGGACCTGATGTACCGCGCGGTGCTGGAGGCGAAGAAGCACAAGCCCGTCATCGCCTCCATGGGCGACGCGGCGGCCTCCGGCGGCTACTACGCGGCGATGGCCGCGGACGAGGTGCTGGCGGAGCCCACGACGCTGACGGGCAGCATCGGCGTCTTCTACCCGAAGCCCGCGCTGGAGGGCCTGGGCACCAAGCTGGGGGTCAACCAGGAGACGCTCAAGCGCGGCGACATGGCGGACCTGCTGGAGTGGTGGAAGCCGTGGACACCCGAGCAGCAGGCCGCGGTGCAGACCTGGGTGGACGACTCCTACGACACGTTCATCACGGAGGTCGCCCGCGTCCGGAAGATGGACAAGGCGAAGGTGGACACCGTGGCGCGGGGCCGGGTGTGGAGCGGGAAGGACGCGCTCGCCCGGGGGCTGGTGGACGGGCTGGGCGGCATGCCGGAGGCCATCGCGTCGGCGCGCAAGCGCGCGAAGGTGGCCCCTTCGGAGGAGGTGGACCTGGACGTCATGGGGGACGCGCGCGGCTTCCTCTCCGGGCTGGGCGGAGAGCCCGGCGTGCACGCGCTGGCGGGGGTGCTGCTGCCCGCGCTGCCGGAGCGCCCGCCAGAGGCACTGGCCGTGCTCGCCCGGGAGGTGGGGCTGGGTTCGCCCGAGCTCCTGCGCCCTGGCCTGAAGGCCATGATGCCCTTCCGCGTGCGCATCCGCTGAAAGGCCCCCAGGGAGGTCTCCCGGTGGACAGGCCACGCACACGGGCGGCGAAAATGCGGGCGCCCCATCCGGGCGCTCTGTTAGGGTGGTTAGTGCCTCCCGGCCGGCGCTAGGGCCGTCGGGGGGTTTCAGGAACCGGCGGTTTCGGCCTTCTCGCAGGCCCCGCGTCCGGCTTCCTGTCCCAAAACCTGCTTCCTGACGTCCCCGGCGGGCCCTCTCACGGCCGCCGCCCTCAAAGGGCCGTCACGCGTGGAGCCCCATGAGCGAGAATTCCGACAACCCCGAGACCCGCAACCCGCC
>NZ_RAWN01000106.1:0-32889 GCF_003668895.1 Corallococcus sp. AB045 | reverse complement strand
TCCCTGGACGCCCCCGCCTCCCTCGCCTCCTGCCTGGACTCCCTGCCTTCGGGCGAACGGCTCCGCCTGCTGGACGCGCTCTATGAGATGGCGCTCGCGGACGGCCCCCTCCAGCGCTCCGAACGCGAGGCCCTGAAGCGCATGGCCGAAGGCCTGGAAGTCCCCGACGCCAAGGTCCAGGCCCTGGCCGAACTGCACCTGGGCGACGCCACCGCCCACTACCAGACGCTGGGCCTCCCTCCGGACGCCACCGACGCGGAGGTGAAGAGCGCCTACCGAAAGCTCGCCGCCCGCTTCCACCCGGACAAGGCCAGCCACCTCGCGCCCAAGGCCACCGAGCAGGCCGCCCGCCGTTTCCAGGCCGTCCGCGACGCCTACGAGGAAATCCGCAGGCTGCGCGGCCTGTAGCCCGGGTTAGAAGACAGGAATCCCATGAGCCAGCGTCCCCCCAAGAAGAAGGAAGCGGAGTTCCAGAACAACCCGTTCAAGTCCGCCATCAAGACGCTTCAGGATCAGCAGAAGCAGGAGAAGGAAGCCGCCGCCGCCGTGGAGGCCGCGAAGAAGAAGGCCGTCGTGCAGAAGCCCGCGAAGGACTCCAAGGCCCGCCCGGAAGATGACGACGTGGGCCTCTTCTTCTCCGCCATGGACGGCGTGCAGCAGATCACCCATCGCGGTGAAGCCCCCAAGACGAACCCGCGCCTGCCGGAGCTCATCGACGACAACGCGGAGGCGCTCGCCCAGCTCTCCGACCTGGTCGCCGTGGACGGGCCGCTGTCGTTCACCGGCTCGGACGCGTCCTTCGAGGGCGCCTCCCCCGGCACCGACCCCAACCTGCTGCGTTCGCTGCGCCGGGGCGACTTCTCCGTGCAGGACCGGCTGGACCTCCACGGCAAGACGCAGCGCGAGGCCCAGGCCGCCGTGGAGCGCTTCCTGTCCGACAGCCGCCGCGCCAAGCGCCGCTGCGTGCTCATCGTCCACGGGCGCGGTTTGAATTCCAAGGATCAGATCCCGGTGCTCAAGGACGCGGTGCGGGATCTGCTGTCGCAGAAGCGGCTGGAGCGGATGGTGCTGGCGTTCTCCACTGCCCGTCCGCAGGACGGCGGGGCTGGCGCCGTCTACGTGCTGCTGCGCCGATAGCTTTACGCGTGGCCGTGGCTGTGCATACATGCCGCCATGGTTCGCGACCTCATTGACCTCCACATCCACGTGGGTGGCGCGGTGGCCCCGCACATCCTGTGGTCCATTGCCCACCAGCAGGGCTTCAAGCTCCCCGTCAAGAACTACTTCGACTTCGTCGAACTGATCACCTCCCGTCCGGGCAAGGTGGGCAGCCTCGACGACTACCTGAAGATCCTCCACACCTGGACGGAGAAGATCCAATCCTCTCCCAGCGCCATCGAGCGCTCGGTCTACGAGGTGATTGGCAAGGAGTACCGGGGCAGCCGCGTCACGCAGATCGAGCTGCGCTTCAACCCGATGAAGCGCAACCTCTCCAGCGAGCTGGACCTGGACCACATCATCCACGCGGCGCTGCGGGGCATGGACCGCGCGGTGCTGGAGTACGGCGTGAAGGTGGGCTTCATCTTCTGCCTGGCCCGCGAGTTCGACCACAAACTCAACAGCATCATCGTGGACAAGGCCATCAAGTACCGCTCGCGCGGCGTGTACGGCATCGACCTGGCCGGCACGGAGCGCGACGCGATGGAGCACAAGCCCTCGCTCGCGGAGTACGAGGACCTCTACGCCCGCGCGCGCAAGGGCGGCCTCAAGTGCACCGTGCACACCGGCGAGACGGCCGGCACGGGCGCGGGCGGCCTGATGGCGGCGGTGGAGAAGCTCAAGCCGAACCGCATCGGCCACGGCATCCGCGCCGCGTACGACGAGTCCGCGATGAAGGTCCTGCGCGAGAACAACATCACGCTGGAGCTGTGCCCCACGTCCAACATCCACACCAAGGCCGTGGCGGACCTGCAGGAGCTCAAGCACATCATGCAGACGTTCTGGGACCGCAAGGTGAAGTTCACCATCAACACGGACGGCCCCTACCTGCTGGAGACGGACATGCGGCGGGAGATTGAAATCGTCGAGTCCAACGGCCTGCTCTCCACCGAGCAGGTGGACCAGGCACTCGCGTGGGCGCGCGAGGCGTCCTTCATCCCGGCCTGACGCATGTACGGCCTGACTCGCGCATTGCTCTTCAGCCTGCCCCCGGAGCCCGCGCACCGGCTGGGCATGTCGGGGCTCGCGGCCCTGGGGAAGTGGAACGCCCGCTGCCGCGCGATGCGCGAGCACACGCTGAGCCGCGCCCCCATGGACCTGTCCGTGGAGCTGGCGGGGCTGAAGTTCGCCCACCCGGTGGCGCTCGCCGCCGGGCTGGACAAGGACGCGGAGGCCGTGGACGGGCTGTTCGCCTGCGGCTTCTCCGCGGTGGAGATTGGCACCGTCACGCCGAAGCCCCAGCCGGGCAACCCGAAGCCGCGCCTGTTCCGCCTGCCGGAGCACCGCGCGGTCATCAACCGCATGGGCTTCAACAACCACGGCACGGCCACCGCGGCGGAGCGCCTCAAGGCCCGCTCGTGGAAGCCCGGCCCGCTGGGCGTGAACATCGGAAAGAACAAGGACACGCCGCTGGAGCGCGCGGTGGACGACTACGTGGCGTGCGTGGACGCGCTCGCGCCGCTGGGGGACTACGTCGTCGTCAACGCGTCCTCGCCCAACACGCCGGGCCTGCGCAAGCTGCAGGAGCCGGAGGCGCTGTCCGCGCTGTTGCTCGCCGTGCGCGAACGGATGGACGCCGTTGCCCCGGGCACGCCGCTGTTCCTGAAGATCGCCCCGGACCTCACGCCCGAGGCCGTGGATGAAGTCGTGGACGTGGCGATGGCGCGCGGGCTGTCCGGGCTCATCGCCACCAACACCACCCTCACCCGCCCCTTCGAGCACAAGCACTCGAAGGAGGCCGGCGGCCTGTCCGGCGCCCCGGTGCGCGAGCTGTCCAACGCCGTCATCCGCCGCGCGTACCAGCGCGGCAAGGGCGCCCTGCCCCTCATCGGCGTGGGCGGCGTGTTCAGCGCGCAGGACGTCTACGAGAAGCTGCGCGCGGGCGCGACCGTGGTGCAGGTCTACACGGGCTTCATCTACGAGGGCCCGGGCATGGTGGACCGCATCCTCCCGGAGCTGGGCGCCCTGCTGGCCCGGGACGGCTTCGCCTCCGTGCGCGACGTGATTGGCGTGGACGCCCGCTAGCGAGAGCTCCTGTCCCCGAATCCCTCCTTCCGTGGACGTCTGTGCTGCCAAGGCCTGGTCAGCGTTGTGGCACCTCGCGGAACTCGACGTCGCTCGGGCCCAGCTTGTCCATCGAGACGGCGAAGCGCTCGGAGACCACCATCACCCCCGTTCCCCATACGCGGAACACGTCGCTCGATGGCACGGTGGCCGCGTCCAGCGCCCAGTCGGTGGCGAGGCTGAAGCCTCCCTGGTGGCCGCAGTAGTCACAGGACGGGCTGTCCGGCGTCACCGAGGCGTGGTGGGCGCGGCCGATAGGGCGCGCCTCCACCTCGTACAGCTGTCCCCCGCTCCCCTGCAGCTGGGCAGGCACCGCGTCCACGCCCTGCAGCGGCAGTTCGCGAAAGGCCGCCCGGGCGTCCTCGCGCACCAGCAGCTGCCAGCCAGGCCACGCCGTCAGCGGACCGAAGTCACCGGACGCGGTGCCCCGAAGCGGCCCGAAGGCGCAGCCTGGCGTCACCTCCTGGTCCACCGCCACCAAGGGCGTGATGGCCGCCGCCATCCGGCGGTACTCGGCCACCGTCGTCGGCCAGAGCGTCTCCTCGAGCTCCTTTGCGAGTGCCCCCGTTCCGCTCAAGTCCACCGTCGGGTACGCGCCCGCGCCCGCCCAGGTGCCACAGCGTGGACAGTCCACCCCTGGCAGCACCCAGCGGTGCTCGGCGTCGTAGCTCCCGCTCCAACGCCATGGCCCCTGCGACGCGCGCACCTCGTAGTACCGCATCAGTCACCCCTCACAGGTTGGGGACTCAGGTCGACGACTTGCCAGTACGTCATCGTCAGGCCGAAGAGGCCGTGCCTCTGAATCATGGCCGACGCCTGCTCGAAGTATTCCGCCTTCCTGGCGCGGTCCTGTTTCATGCGAAGCCATTCCTCCCACTCGCGATTCCACGGCCCGCCTGCCTCGCCGCGGTGAATCTTGTGATGTAGCTCCGCATCAATGGCAATGACGTACTGGTGGACGTCGATGCCCTTGCGAGCGAAGCGACGCTCGAAGGCTTGGGGGAAGATGTGGTGCCGCTCCTTCGGCCGACGGGCCCACTCCTCTATCGCTTGCTGCCGACGCAACTCGCTGGGCAGCGGCTCTCGCCTGTGCCAGCGGAAAACCATGATGGGCTGCGCACCGCCTGGAAGTCCCTGGGCACTTCCCCAGTTGCGTTGCGCGCCACTGCCGGGCGCGACGAGGAGTGGTGCAACCGTGGCGCCCCGCGTTCGCACCACGCGCCCGGGAACCAGGTCCTCGCAGAGGTACAGCGCGCAGCCCTCGCCGGCGCACAGCACCGCGGTGCAGACGTCGTGCGTGTCATCGCGACACGCTGCCGTCGTTCCCGCCTCCCGCCACACCTCCTCGGGCGTTGGCCGGTGCACTCCAGCTGACGCGCAGCTGACAAGTAGCAACAGCCCAAGCATCCAACGCATATGCCCCCCGACGTGAAAGCCGCAGTCTCCCGCACAGCTCACCGTCACGAGCGTGTCCGCGCGGGCAGCGCTCCATCCGGTCGCCGACAGCGGCCGGCCTTCCCGTTGCCCCAGGGCACACCCGCCGCTCCCGCGTAGCCTCCGTTGTCTTTCAAGCAGCCGCATTGACCCGCAGGGCAGCTCGCCGTGTGTCCGCCCCGAAGCACCTTCCTCGCATCTGGGGGCTGGGGAGGCAGACATGCGGACGAGGTCGTGGTGGTGGGTCGTGGCGGCGGGGAGCGTGCTGGGGTGCGGTGCCGGACCGGAGGCGGTGGGTCCGGAGCCGTTGCGCGATGGGGCGGAAGTCCATGCGCGGATGGAAGCGGCGTGGGGCACGCGGGAGGTGAAGCAGGTCCTTCCTCCCGGCCGGACTCCCGGGACCCGGCTGGACAAGGAGCCCCGCCCCGAGCTGCTGACGGACGTGGCGGGCACGCTCTACTTCGTCGTCCAGGAGGAGGATCAACGCATCGCCCTGTGGAAGAGCGACGGGACGACGGCGGGCACTGTCGTGGTGAAGGCATTTCCTCCGACGAACGCCATCCTGGGCGGGCTGAGGATCGGCCGCATGACACCGGTGGGCTCACGGCTATTCTTCCACTGCTTCGAGCCGGCGCTCGGCTGGGAGCTCTGGGTGAGCGATGGGACGGAGGGAGGCACGCGGCCCGTCGCGGACCTGACGCCGGGCCCAGGTGATTCGGGCGGAGGTGGCTTCAGCGTCCTGAACGGGTCGCTCTCCTTCTTCCGGAACGCACCGGCCGGCCAGGGAGGCACGGAGCTGTGGCACACAGACGGGACGGCCGCCGGAACAGTCCGGGTGATGGACTTCGGCCGCTACACCACCCCCTACGGCGACGTGCTTCCCACGTCCGGCACACGGGTGTTCCTCACGGAGGACTTCGAGGAGAGCGTGCGGTTGTGGCGCACCGACGGCACGGCCGCCGGGACGGTCCAGGTGAAGGACTTCGGCATCCCGGGGCGGTACCAGCGCACCATCATGTGGACCCAGCGGGTGGAGGACACGCTGCTCTTCGTCCTCCAGGACGCGGTGAACGGCACGCGCCTGTGGCGGACGGATGGCACCGCGTCCGGCACCCGGCTGCTGAAGCGGCTGGATGCGTCCGCGGACGTGGCCCTGTTCCCGCCCCAGGTCGTGGACGGCACCGTGGTGTTCACCCTCACCGATGAGGGCCCCAGCCTGGAGGTCTGGAAGACAGACGGCACGGAGGCCGGCACGCTGCGGCTGGATGCCTTCGGCCGGGACGGCCAACTGTTGGGCGTCGCCGGAGGCTTCGCCACGGTGCTCACACGCACCGAGGACGGCCACTCGAAGCTCTGGCGGCTGCCAATGGCCGGTGGGCCCAAGCAGGGCGTCGCCGTCCTCCCCAATCCCTACTCAGACGACCCGAAGGCCGTGCCGGGCCTCCGCAACGCGGTGACGGTGGACGGCCGCATCTACTTCGCCCGGACGCTGGGCGCGACGGTCCAGACGCCTCGCGACGTGGACCTGTGGGTGACGGATGGCACCGCGGAGGGCACGCGTCAGCTGTCCTCCGGCCTCACCCGGCCGGATGTGTTCCATTCACCGCTCTTCGGTCTGGATTCCGGCGGCCTGCTGTTCTCCGCGAAGGGCAATGTCTGGGTCACGGACGGGACGGTCCAGGGCACCCACGCGGTGGACTCCCTGACCGCGAACAAGACTCCGGCGGAAGCGGCTGCGTTCACCCGCGTGGGAGGACAGGTCTTCTTCCGCGCCCTGCCCGGCGCACCAGGCTTCTCGCTGTGGGCCATTCCGCTGAGCCAATAGCCTGACGCGTCATGCCCTCCAGGGCCTGTTCCGTGTCTTCCTCGCAACACAGGAAAACCGGGACAGGCCCCGGGCGATGATTGTGGGACGTCTTCCGCCCTTCCAGGTGCGCCGTGAAGATCTCCCCCGGGCCCCGAGGCCGCTCCGGCCGGACTGAGTGCGCCGTTCTTCCTCCTCCGCACAGCCCGGGACCGCGCGCTCAGTATTCCTTCAGGAGGGCGGTGGCCACCTTGAGGTCCAGCCGCTTGAACAACGCCGAGACCTTCGCCTTCGGGATCAGCTTCTTCGCGGCCGCCTCGACCCTGAGGAGCGAGAAGGCGAGCTGATCGAGTGAGGCGAAGGCCGGCGAGACAGAGCCCTCCTCGTGCGCGTAACGGAAGACCGCTCCCGTCGTGACGTCGAGGAGGAACATCTCGCCGGAGCCGTCGCTCGCGATGCCGACGTACTTGTCGTCGCTCGCACCGGCCAGGTCCTCCTTCTTGCAGTCGAAGCCGTAGCTGTCGAAGTCGAAGGAGATGGTCATCGACGGCACGCCACCGCCCGTCACCACTTCGTCCAGCGCACGACCCGCGGGAACGGAACGAACCTTCTTGCTGCCGGGCTTCGACACGCGGGGCGCCTTCGGGAAGAAGCGCGCCGCGTCGGCCGCGAAGTCGCCACGCTCGATGTAGCCGGCCAGGGTGCCCGCCTCGGCGGTCTCACCCCACTCGGTGAGCGTGGGCTTGCTCACGTCGAGGGGCGTGCCGTCCTTGGCGAAGAACGTCGTGCTCTTCAGCTTGCCCTTGGCGAACACCGCCGTCAGGCGATGCGGCCAGGGCTTCGGAACCTTGAAGATCTTGTGCAGGAGCGTGGTGCCGGCGTGCTCGAACAGGGCCCCATCGACCGGGCCGACGACCCACTCGACGGCGCCGTCGATGACGCCATCACGCAGTTCAATCCGCAGCTCGTCCGGGAAGTCGAAGCCGGGGCGGAAGCGCACCTCGACCAGCGCGCCGTCCGCGAACGTCGCGATCATCGTGTTGGTCGGCCCGTTCGGCAGCCCGAGCGCCGCCTGCATGGCCACGCGCGGTGCGTGCTCCGACATCTCGTGGATGCCGAGCGACCATTTGATCTCTCCATCCAGCTTGCCGTCCTTGCGCGTGGCAGCGAGCAGCAGGAGTCCCGACGGATGGATCCACAGGCGCTCGCGCGGCTCGTTGGGGCCTCCGCATCGCCAGAGATTGGCGGAGGCATCGAAGGTGGCTTCAGGAGGCACGCTCTTGGGGCGCGGGGCGGTCGTCATCGTGCCGCACCATACCTGTCGCACTCCTTCCCTCCACATTTCCCTGGGAACGGGAATCTTCTGGTGGGTGCGGATTCGCTTGTCTGCCTTTGAACGCTGACGCAATGCATCTCAGACGCCTCTTGGGCTTTCCTGGACTCCAAGGAAACTCCGAACGTGCTAGGTCCGATGATGGCTCCAGGAACTCCGTCCTGAGGTGCCACATGAAGATCTCCCGCCCGCTGTCGACCCTCCCGCAGATCGAACAGCAGCCCCTCACGCCTCCGGTCAAGTGCGCGTCTGGACAGAGCATCCTCGCGGGTGGCCGGGGTGGTTCCAACGGTGCGCAGGCCTACAAGGAGCTTCCGGACGGTTTCCAGGGTGGCGCCTCGCAGGCCCGGCTGGACGGCTCCATCGGGGACCGCCTCCATCGCGGCCCGGTGGGCGACGGCGGCGAGGCCCAGCCCTGCGTCTCCGGCTCCAGCGCGAGGGGCATGGGGGGCGGACACTCGGGTTCCGTCTCGTGCAGCTTCGTGCCCCCGGACAGCGGGGCGGCGGGTGCGCCCGAGTCGAAGCCGTCTTCCCCCCTGGAGAAGTTCGCCGAGAAGATCCGCGACCTGTTCGCGAAGCTGCTGGGCGGGGACATCCCGGAGGCCTCCCGCCGTGGCCGGGTGGCGACGGGCGATAGCTCCCGGTCCTCGGGGTCCAAGCACTCCGGCAGTGGCCAGGGCCGCATCGGGGCCGAAGAGGAGCCCCAGCCGGCCGACTTCTCGTCCCGGTCCAGCCGCGAACCCAGGGCCTGATCCTGCGTTCCGGGCGTGAGTGACGGTAGGCTTGCGCCGGAATGAACGACGTCCAGCGATTCGGGCCATACCGTGTCCTGCGGGACATTGGCGAAGGCGGCATGGGGCGCGTCTCGCTCGCGGAACGCGAAGGCTGGGAAGAGCCGGTCGTCCTCAAGCGCATCCACTCCGAGCACGCCGCCGACGTCCGCTTCCGCCGCCGCCTGCTGCGGGAGGCGGAGGTCGCCGCCGGACTGCACCACCTCAACGTGGTGCGGGTGCTGGAGACGGGCGTCATCGACGACCAGGTCTACCTGTCCATGGAGTACGTCGCGGGCTCCAGTCTCGCGCACATCCACGCGGCCAGCCGGCCGGAGCTGTTGCCGCCAGGCCCCATCCTGGATGCCATCGCGCAGGCCTGTGACGGGCTCGCGTACGTGCACCACTTCGTCAACCCGGAGTCGGGCAAGTGGATGGAGCTCATCCACCGCGACGTGTCCCTGGACAACCTGCTGCTGTCCTACACCGGCACGGTGAAGATCGCGGACTTCGGCATCGTGAAGACGTCGGAGGGCACGCAGACGACGTCCGGCGTGGTGATGGGGAAACTGGCGTACATGTCCCCGGAGCAGATCCGCGACGAGGTCCTGGACGCGCGCGCGGACCTGTACTCGCTGGGCGTCTGTCTTTACGAGCTGCTCGCCGGACGCCGGCCGTTTCCCATCCAGCGCGGCCGCTCGGTGATGGAGTCGGTGCTGTATGACGCCCCGCCGCCGCTCACGCCGCTGCGCCCGGAGATTCCCGCGTCGCTGGTGTCGCTGGTGGAAGCCCTGCTCGCCAAGGACCGCAAGGGCAGGCCCACGGAGGCCACCGCCGTGGCGAAGGAGCTCCGCGCGGAGCTGGCCCGGCTGGGCGAGTCCCCGCTCTTTCCATCCCGGCTGATGGAGCCCCCGGCCGGCGTCCCGGCGAAGCCCCGGAGGCTCCGCCCGGCCCTGCCCGAGCCGCCCTCCCCCGCACCCACGGAGGTGATGCAGCCGGAGGTTCTGCCCACGCTGCCGTTGGAGCCCGCGGCTCCCCTGCGCTCGGAGGCGCCGACCCAGGCGCTGAGGCCCCAGCGCCCCGTGTCCCGGCCACCGGAGCCCGCTCCCGTGAAGGAGCAGGCTCCACTGCCGGAGCCCGTGAAGCGGTTCCGGCCCCCCGAGGAGCCGTCACCGTCCTCGCAGGCACCGTGGCTCAAGTGGGTGGCCTTGTCCGCGGCGGGGAGCCTGATCGCCGCGGCGGCCTGGTGGTGGAGCTGATCAGCAGCCGCTGCACCCCCCGGAGACATTCTGGTATTGCCATTCCGTGTGCGTGTAGTTGCCGGCGGAGTCGAAGCACACACGGTACTGGGACTGCTGATTGTACATGCCCAGCTCGTAGTACATGACGGCCACCTGGCCCGACGGGCACACCGGCGGCCGCTGCTGCGGCCCATCGTCGAGGGCCGGAGCCGCTTCCGGCGCCAGGCGCGGCTCACAACGCCAGTAGTTCCCGCAGGCGGAATTGGGCTTACAGCTCGACGCGCCGGTGTTGGTCCATCCGGACCAGGTGCCACACGAAGCCAGCTCGGCCTCTGACGTCGCCAGCGCCGCCGTCTCCTCGCCGGCAGCCTCCTCGGGCGTCATCGCACCACCGCACGCCGTCAATGCCAGACCCGTGCACAGCAGCAACGCGATTCCAGGCTTCATGGATGACTCCTTGTCCGAGGGGACGCCGGCATGGCGCCCGGCCTTCCGACAAGGCCGCATGTTAGGCAATCCGGATTAGACAGACCACTCCAGGCTTTCAATGCAATTCCATCAATAACGGCCAAATCCAATGACCGTGACGCTCAACGACTGGCAATCCATTGCTTGACCTGCGCCAGCTCGCGCCGCGTCATGGAGCCGCCCTGGGTGAAGCCTTCCTCGGCCTGCTTCGCGAGCGTCATCGCCCGAGCGTGCTCCGCCGGCTGGCTCCAGAGCGCCTGCGCGAGCGCGAAGTGTGTCATCGCCGCGTCCACCGGGTTCCAGCCCAGCGGCGCCAGCACCCGCTCGGACGTCTCCAGCAGTTCACGCGCGCTGTCGCCCTGCCCCAGCAGGAAGTACGCGAGCCCCAGCGCCGTGCGGCTGTGGATGGTCCGTGCATGGTCCGCGCCCAGCGAGCGCGACTTGGACTCCAGCGCCGCGCGCAACAGCGGCACCGCTTCCTTCGGACGGCCCTGCGCCACCATCAGCCGCCCCACGTCCTCCTCCAGCGTGTCCACCGCGAACTCCTCCGGAGGCAGCACCTTGCGCTGGAGCGCCAGTCCCTCCTGGAAGTGCGCGAGCGCGTCCGCGTCCCGCTCCAGCCGCTCCTCCGCGCCCGCCAGCGCCTTCAGCGAGTCGATGGCCTCGCGGCTCTCCGCGCCAAAGCCCTGACGCATGCCCTCCAGCGCCTGCCGGTGCAGCGCGAGCGCCCGGTCCGGCGCGCCCAGCGACTCCTGCACCAGCGCGATGTCGTGGAGCAGCAACAATGTCTGGGAATTGAGCGGGCCCAGCGTCTGCTGCCGCAGCGTGTACGCGCGCTGCAACCACTCCAGCGCCTTCGGCAGGTTTCCCGCCTCCTGCTCCGCGAAGCCCAGGTTGGTGAGCGTGCCCGCGAGCAGCGGATGCACCGGCCCCAGCCGCTCCTCGTAGATGGCGAGCGCCTTCTGATACAGCGCGCTGGCCTCCGCCTGCTTGCCCTGGCGCAGCATCACCATGCCCAGGTTGTTGTAGACCTTCGCGGTGTCCACGTGCGTGGGCCCCAGGGTTCGCTCGCGCAGGGCCAGGGCCCGCGCGTAGTGCTCCGCCGCCGCGTCGAGCGCCTCCTCGTTCAGCGCGAGGATGCCCTCGTGGTTGGCCAGCCGTCCCTCCAGGTCCGGCGCGGAGCCCAGCCGTTCAATGAGCGCGTGCGCCTGGGCGCTCCACAGGTGGGCCTCGGGGAACCACTCGGGGTCCCCACTCAATCCGAGCACCAGCTCCGTGGCCACCTGGAGCGCCACTTCGTCATGCCGTCCCGCCGTGGCCGCGGCCATGGCTTCGTGCCAGGTGGCCCGCGCGTCGCGCGACTGGCTCATGCGGTGGTGGGCCCAGCCCAGGACATGGAGCGCCTCCGCCTCCACCGGCCGGTAGCGCGTCGCGTGCGCCGCCTCCACCGCTGCTTGGGCCACGGGCACCGCCTGCGCGTATCGGCCCGTGTCGAGCAGCGCCTGCGCATGCGCCACGTCCTGGCGCACCGCCTCCACGCGGGTGCGCGCCGCCTCGTCCTCCGGCGGCGGTACAGCGGCGGAGAGCGCCTCCACGTTCGCGCAGCCGGACACGCCGCGCAGCGAATCCACTGCCTCCGCGCTGCGCTGCACCAGTGCCACGTCCGCGTGCGCCAGCTCCGCGCTCAGCGCGTCCACCGCGCGCAGGCGCCGGTCCAGGCACGACATGCGCAGCGCGAGGTGCGCCTCCGGCTGCTCCCCCGTCACGCGCGTGGCCTCGCAGGCCTGACGGTGCATGCGGCTCCACTCCGACGCGTACGCATCCAGCGCGCGCTCCACCCGGTCGAACGCACCGTCCGCGTCCTTCGCGCCGCTCTTCTCGAAGGCCTCCGCCACCGCCGCCTTCTGCGCGGGCCCCCACACGCGGGCGAACAGCTTGGGCGCGCCGCTGCACGGCGTGGGACGCACCCACGCCACGCCCACGCCCAGGAGGAGCCCGGCCACGACCGCGATGGAGCGGCCCGCGAGCTTCTTCCGTCCCTCCTCCGGGTCTCGCTCCAGCGCCGCCAGCAGCGCCTCCATGGAAGCGAAGCGCTGCTCCGGCGCCACCGCCAGTCCCTGCGCCAGCACGCGGTGCACCCAGCCCGGGACGGACGGATGCGCGGGCGGCTCCAGCTCCACCCGGGGCACCACCGCGCCCTGGGGCGCCCGCTGCGAGTCCAGCAGCGTGACGGCCATGCGCCGCAGCGTCCCCTCCTCGAAGGGGCGCTGGCCGGTGAGCGCCTCGTAGAGGGACACGCAATAGCTGAACTGATCCGCGCGCGCGTCCGGGCCCCGCCCCGCGTACTGCTCCGGCGCCATGTACGCGGGCGTCCCCACCAGCGCGCCCGTCGCCGTGAGCCTTGTGTCGAGCGGCCCCTCCAACAGCGCCGCGAGTGGCACCGCGGGGCCTGCTCCCGTGTCCACGCCCGCATCGGACGCGATGCCGAAGTCCGTCACCCAGACGCCGCCGTCCCGGCCCAGCAGCACGTTGTCCGGCTTGAAGTCGCGGTGCACCAGCCCCGCCGCGTGCGCCGCCGCGAGCCCCTGCCCCATCGCCCGGCACACCGCCAGCACCTGGCGCTGCGGGTGCGGTCCCTCACGCAGCCACTGCCGCAGCGTGCCGCCCTCCACGCGCGCCATGGCGATGAACACCCGGCCCTCGTGCGTGCCCACGTCGTGCACCGTGAGCACGTTCGGATGGGACAGGCGCGCCATGGCCTGGGCCTCGCGCACCAGCCGCAGCGCGCGGGCGTCCTCCTCCTCGTCCGGCAGCCGCCGCTCGTGCAGGAGCTTGATGGCGACGGTGCGGCGCAGCTCCGGGTCAAAGGCCTCGAAGACCTCGCCCATGCCGCCCTTGCCCAGCCGCGCCAGCAACACGTAGCGGCCCACACGCGTGGCGTGGAGCGGACGCTCCGGCGCGCTGGAGTCACCCGTCGGGTGGCCCGTGTTCGGCGCCTGGGAACCCGTGTCTTCAGTGGGCCAGGAGGTCTTCATCACCCCCAGCCTACCCTGAACCCGCCTTTCCCCATTATCCGCGCCTGCCTACCTGCTCCGGGTAGTGATTGTGACAATGGCCAATGGCAGACATTGCACATCTGGCACGACGCACGCGGTCAGGGGCGGTTGGGTATAGCGGCGCCCATGCCCACCCTCCTCCTCAGCGCCAAGGACTTGCGCGGCCTCTACACCGTCGAGCTCGGCCTGGAAGCCGTCGAGCGTGCCTTCCTGGCCCATGGCCGCGGCGACGCGCTCATGCCTCCCAAGGTGTACCTGTCCCTGCCGAAGTACGACGGCGACTTCCGCGCCATGCCCGCGTTCCTCGACGGCGCGGCCGGCGTGAAGTGGGTCAACGCCCATCCCCAGAACCCGCGCAAGCACGGCCTGCCCACGGTGCGCGCAGTGTACGTGCTCAGCGACCCGGACACCGCGTCCCCGCTGGCCATCCTGGACGGCACGCTGCTCACCGCGTGGCGCACCGGCGCCGCCGGCGGCATCGCGTCCAAGTACCTGGCGAAGAAGAAGCCCCGCACGCTGGGGCTCGTGGGCTGCGGCGTGCAGGCGCGCGTCCTCATCGACGCGCACCGCGCCCTCTTCGGGGACCTGGAGCTGCTGCTCTCGGACGTGTCCGCCCAGGCCGCGGAGGCCCTCCAGAAGGAGAAGGGCGGCCGCGTGGTGAGCCTCCAGGAGGCCTCTGGCGCGGACATCGTCTGCTCCGCCACGCCCGCTCGCGCTCCGGTGGTCCGCCGTGAGTGGGTCCAGGCCGGCGCCCACATCAACGCCATGGGCGCGGACGCCCCGGGCAAGCAGGAGCTGGATCCGCGCCTGCTCGTCGAAGGCCGCGTCTTCATCGACGACGCGGATCAGGCGCTCCACTCCGGCGAGGTCAACGTGCCGCTGCACGACGGGCTCATCCAGGCCGAGCAGCTCGCCGGCACCCTGGGAGAGGTCGTCGCCGGCCGCAAGCCCGGCCGCACCGGCTCCGAGATCACCGTCTTCGACTCCACCGGCCTCGCCGTGCAGGACGTGGCCCTGGCCCGCGCCCTCTACGACGTCGCCCTGGCCAAGGGCGTGGGCCAGCGCTTCGACCTGGTCGAGGACACCTGACGCCCGTATCCCACCCGGTGCGTCCTCCGCTCGGGGAGGACCCCAGAGGACGCCCGGGTGCGGTGTTGTGAGGCAAAAAAGAGAGCGCTCGCCGGCACCTTGGAGTTTTACCGGCGAGCGCCCCGGGCCGCGTGCCGACTGGCAGGGCCTCGTAAAGTCGCGGCGGATGTGGAGCGGCCCTCGGGCCTGCCCACGCCACCTTCATGTTTCCTGCCGTCCGCCCCGCGTCCCGTGTCTCGGGCCCCGCGCTCGGCGTCCGTTTCCTTCAAAAACCCCTGCGTACCGGCGGTGATTCCTCCACCCGCCTGATCCACCACGGCCAGGGTGAGCACGCTTGCCGCTTCCGGCAATGCCCGAGGCGCCATTACCACGCCTTGCCCACCAACATCCACGAAAATCGAGCTATTCCCATCTATAACCTGCGCACACGCAGGGCCCCGCGGAAAAGCCGCCTCTTCATTTCTACGAACGCGCCCGCCCCCAATTGCTGAGGACGGGCGTGGATTATCCGGATCGGTCTGACATTTCCCGGCCCCCGGGGGCGGGTTTCAGCCTGGGGACAGTCCTGCCACCTGGCGGTACAGCGCGTCATGCCGGCGCACCATCTTCTCCAGGGACAGCTCGCGGGCGACGAAGCCCCGGGCGGCCTTGCCCATCTTCCGGGCCTCCTTGGGGTTGGCCAGCAGCCGGCGGAAGGCCTGGGCCAACTGGGCAGGCCGCTCCGGCTCCACCACCAGGCCCCGCTCGCCGTCCGTGATGAGGTCCGGATTGCCGCCCACCCGGGTCACGACCATGGGCAGCCCCGCCGCCATGCCCTCCATCACCGCGTTGGACATGCCCTCCGCCGTGGAGCACAGGACGCCGAAGGTGGCCTGCCCGTAGAGGGCCGGCACGTCCGTGCGGTGCTTGAGGAAGTGCACCCCGTCCGCCACCCCCAGCTCGTGCGCCATCTTCTCCAACGCCGGCCGGCGCGGCCCGTCTCCCACGAACCACGCGTTCAGCTTCGTCCCCTCATGACGCAGCACGGCAAGCGCGAGCAGCACGTCCTCCTGCCGCTTCACGGGGTGGTTCATGTTGGCCACGTGGATGACCGTGGGCGCGCCGCCGGTGTCGGGCAGTGTGTCCTTGAGCCCCTCCGCCGCGCGCGCGTCGAAGCGCTGGAGGTCCAGGCCGTTGTGGATGACGGAGATGCGCGATTCGGGCAGCCCCTCCTCGTGGATGAGCAGCTGGCGGATGGCCTCCGCGTTGGCGATGACGTGGTCCGCCATGCGCGTCATCTGCGCGTGCAGCAGGCGGCGGGCCTTGCCCTGCCAGTGGGACAGGTCCAACCGCCCGACGATGACCTTCGCGCCCGCGAGCTTCGCGGCCGGCACCGCGAGGATGCTGGAGTAGAAGTCGTGCACGTGCACCAACTGCACGCGGTTCGCCTTGAGCCACCGGGACATCCGGTGGATCTGCATCAGCGTGTTGGGCTGCACGAGCGACCCCTTGAGGGAGAACACCTCCGGCGCGTGCCCCAGCTTCCAGACCGAGCTCATCAAGGGCCCGGCGTCCTCCAACACCGACACCTGCAACTGGTAGCTGGAGGGCAGGCCTCGCAGCAGCTCCAGCACCTGCACTTCGGTGCCGCCAATGTGGAACGACCGGGTGAACTGCACCAGGCGGAGGGGCTCCTGCCCCATCCGCGCATCCTCACGCCGCATGCCCAGACCCCTCCCACGTGGCCACCGGCGCAGGGTTCATCGCCGGTTGCCTCCCCACCACCAGGGCTCGCTCCCGTGCCTGCGCGATGCGGTGCGCGCTCGCGGCCAGGCCGAAGAGCACGTAGCAGTGCGCGGACAGGATGTAGCCCGAGAACAAGTCACAGACGAGGTAGCCCGCCACCGCCGCCAGTAAGGCGCGTGCCAGCCATCCCATCTCCGGGTCCGCCGACGCGGCCGCTGCCCCGCCCACGGCTCCGCCCGAGAACACCAGGAAGCACAGGAGGCCAATCCACCCGAGCTCCCCGATGACGTCGAGGAAGATGTTGTGCGCCACGTAGGCGCGGTGCGCCTCCGGCGGCGCGTACTCGAACCAGGCGTAGCGGAAGCCGCCCGCGCCCACGCCGAGCAGCGGCTTGTCCAGGCTCATGCGGCTGGCCACCTGCCACGCGTAGACGCGGCCCATGGCGGACGCGTCCTCGTGGAACGACGTCACCGTCTCATTGCGCTGCCAGAAGCTCTTGGGCGCGAACACCGCCAGGCCCGCGACGAACACGGTGCCCAGCACGATGGCCTGCATGCGGCGCTTCTCACGGATGGCCCACATGGCCATCGCCACCGACAGGCCAATGAAGCCGCCGCGCGAGTGCGACAGCACGATGGCCACCACCGCCAGCACCGCGGACACCGCGCACAGCAGGCGGAACACCCACGGGGTGCTCTTGCGCGCGAGGAACGCCACCGCGAGCGGCACCACCAGCACCATGTTCATGGCCATGTGGTTGGGGTCCGCGTACACGCCGACCCAGCGCGAACGGAAGCCCTCCACCATGTCCTCGCCGACCATGTACCAGTTGATGACGCCAATGGACGTCACGATGGCGCCCACCACCATGGCGCCGCACACCACCGCCAGCCGCTTGGGCGTGGTGATGACGTTGACGAGCGTCAGGTAGATGGCCGTGAGCTTGAGCAGCTCCACGCCCTGGAAGCGCGTCACCTCCGGGTTCACGCTCCACGCCACCGAGCAGAACGCCAGCGTCGAGAACATCAGCAGCGCGATGCCCCGCGCGCCGTCGAAGAAGAGGGGCTCCGCCTTGCCGATGCGGCGCATCACCATCAGGCCCGCCCCCAGCCCTGAGGTCAGCAGCGCGAGCCGCAGCGGCTCCAGCGCGGGGATCCACTCACCCGGCACCGCGTACATCACCGCCGCGAACCCCGCGAGCATGTAGAAAGCCAGTACGTCGCGACGCTGCCCCTCCGCGCCCGGTCCCATGTACGCCACCCCTTCGCTGTCGGTCGCTTGTCCCGTCACACGCGTGCCCCTGGCCCTCTTGGGCTTCCCATCCGTTCGCGGTCTGCCAACGGCAAACAGCTAGCGGGCGAGTGGCAAAGCAGCGCGCGTGCCAGGGGATGACAGCGAAAGAGGCCTGTATCTTCAGGCGGTTGCGGGACCGCCCGGGACCGCCGGGCGGGGCAAGGCTGAAAAAGCTACGGGACCGGGGCGCTCTCCATCGGTAGCACCGCGGAGGCGATCAGGTCCAAGCGCCCCTCGCGCAGCCACGCCGGGCCCAGCTCCGACAAAAGCCGCGCCAGCGTGACGTTCACCACCCGACGCAGCTCTTCACGCGCCGCTTCCGGCACCGCGGGCGAAAGCGCCGCCACCGCGCGCTCCGCCGCGCTCGCGCGCAGGCGAGGCGCATCCGGGGTGCCTTCGAAGAGGCGCTGGCCCAGCTCCACCGTGCGCCCCAGCGGCACGGGCCGCACGTCCACGCCCTCCTCCAGCACGGCCATGGACACGACCGCCGCCCACAGCCGCTCCACGCCCAGCACGTCCAGCGACACGCCGAAGCGCGCCAGCACCGTGTGCGCCGTTTCCTCGGAGCCGCCCAGGAGCGCGCCCAGCGCCGCCACCTGTCCCTCCGCCCGCGCGAGCAGTCCTTCCGAACCGGCCACCTCCCGCAGCGAACGGAACGGAACGGGCTCCGCGCCCGGGACGCGCAGCGCCCTGCGGGGGCGCTTGCGCCGGAGGGCCTCCAGCGCGGCGGCCTCCTCCGGGAGCACCAGCGGCACTTCGTCCAGCTTCATGAAGGGCACCTTGAAGAGGCGGTCCGCGCGGTACTTGAGCTGGAGCGTCAGCGTGAAGCCCACCTGGAAGACGCGGCGCAGGGGCGTGTCCCGCAGCGCCTCCGGGGCCTTCGCGGGGTCAGCGCCCGTCAGGTGCTCCAGGCCCAGCGACAGGTAGTCGCGCACCCATTCGCCCACGCGGCGTACGGCGTCCAGGTCGCCCGGGTCGCCCAGCTCCGCGACGAGCACCGCGTTGGCCACCTCCCGCAGCTCGTCCTCCGCGTTCATCCGCTCCACGTCGGACAGGTCCCGGAAGGCCGCCTCCAGGTAGTCCAGGTGGCCGCCCGTGGCGGTGAGCGCGGGCGTCCCGGGTCCGGTGGGGCGCGGCGGCACGTCCACGCGGCTGAAGAGCGCGAGCGCGTCCTCCAGCGACGGGAAGCCCAGGTCGGACAGGCGCGCGCGGCGGAACTGGAACGCGGTCTCCTCCAGTTCGGAGGGAATCTCCCAGCGCACGGCCTCGAAGAGGCGCACCGCTTCGAAGGGGTTCTCCGCGATGAGATCATTCAGGAGCGCGCGCATGGCGGACATCTCCACGCCCTCCACCTTCACCTCCACCAGGTAGCGCCCCTCCGGGGTCTCCAGCGTCATGCCCTGCGGGTTGACGTCCGGGTTCTCCTCCAGGTCGTGGACGACGGTGAACTCCTTGAGGAGCGTCTCCACCACCTCCAGGTCCACCGCGTGCACCTTGCGCAGGAAGTCCTCCTGCTCGTCGCCGCGCGCGGCGCGCAGCCAGGTGAGCACCGCGTGCGGGTCCAGCTTGTCCTTCGCCCAGCCGCCCAGGTCCACGAAGGTGCGGAACTGCGCGGGCGACGCCAGCTGCACGAGCTCCGTCGCGTCCGCCAGCCCCACCTCCTGGATGGTGACGTAGAGGTCCTCCGCGGGCAGGGAACGCACCAGCGCGGGCGTGTCCTCCGCATCGAAGAGCGCCGCCACCCGCTGGCGCGGGGACAGGCGCATCAACCGCTGACGCTCCTCGCGAGGCGCGAGGGGCGAAACACCACCGTTCGTCTTGCCGTTCTGGGACACGCCGGGGGTGCTACCACAGCGCGCCCGGGCCCGGCAGCCTCAGACGCGGGTGGCCTTGCCGAAGGTGTCCAGCAGCGTGCCCCACACCTCCTCCACGCCCAGCTTCTCCGTGGAGGAGAACGGGACGACCGCCTCGCGGGGCAATTCCAGCTGCTCCGCCAGCTTGTGCAGCCGGGGCTTGCGCTGCGCCTTCGTCAGCCGGTCCACCTTGGTGGCCACGACGAGGATGCGGCGGTTGTGCTCCTGGAGGTAGTCCAGCGTCTGCAGGTCCTCCGGCGTGGGCCCCACCTCCGCGTCGATGATGCTCACCACCACCTCCAACCGGTGCCGGTTCTTGAGGTAGCTGGTGATCATCGCCTGCCACTGGGCCTTGTCCGCCTTGCTCGCCTTGGCGAAGCCGTAGCCGGGCAGGTCCGCCAGGCGCACCGTGTGGCGCACGCCGTCGCGGTCCAGGTCCACGTCGAAGAAGTTGAGCGTGCGGGTGCGCCCCGGCGTGTTGGACACGCGCACCAGCTTCCGCCGGTTCGTCAGGGCGTTGATCATGGACGACTTGCCGACGTTGGAGCGGCCGACGAAGGCCACCTCAGCGGCGTGGTCCGTGGGCAGCCCCTTGAGCTCCACGGCGGTGGTGACGAAGCGGGAATCGAGGATCTTGATCAAGCGGAGGTCACTTACTTCTTCGCCGTGGCCGGAGCCGGCGTGGAGGGGGCGGCGTCCGCCCGGGTCTGCTTGCGGGCGCGTTCGGCGGACCAGTGGTCAATGGCCTTCAGCGCTTCCTTGAAGTCGAACGGGCGCAGGGACGGCGAGGACGCGTCATGGCAGGTGCGGCACTGCTTCTCCGACGGGTCCACCAACCCCACCAGCCGCGCCAACTCCGGGTCCTTCATCACATAGGACGGCGAGTAGTACTGCCCGCCGCCGTGGCACGTCTCACAGGTGACGGCCGCCAGCTGCTGCTCCGCCTGGTCCGGCGCGTGGCAGGACAGGCACCGCGCGTCCTTCTTCTGGCTGTCCGCCAGTGTCTCCGTCGCCCGGGCGTGCTTGGACTTCATCCACGCGTCGTACGCCTCCGGGTGGCAGCCCTTGCAGCTGTCGGGGCCCGTGAAGTCCGCGGCGCCGGCGAGGCCGCCGGAGACGGCGAGCAAGAGGGCTGAAAAGACCCGGAAGGCACGAGAAGACATGTCTTGAGCACGTAGCAGAGGCCCCTGGAGGGGGCAAGGCGTCTCGTTCGTGATTGAATACCGGGTGGACAGGTGCGTGGCTTGAGGTAACGGACCTTGAGGCGTGCCGGCCTGATCCGCTAGGGAGGAGTCGAGATGCGGACCCCCGTGATTGCCGTCCTGTTCGCCGTTGCCGTCGCTGCCGTCTCCCTGCCTGCTTCCGCCAAGCCGTGGCAGGGCATCGAGCCTGGGTCCTCCAAGAAGGAGGACGTGGTGAAGAAGTTCGGGGAGCCGTCCCGGACCATGAGCCAGGAGGGCAAGGAGATCCTGGCCTACTTCGCCAAGGAGGCCATCAAGGGCACCACCCAGGCCCAGTTCAAGGTGGACCCGGACACCCAGCTGGTGGAGCGCATCGACGTGTTCCCCGGGCCCGTCATCGAGAAGGACACCATCGAGAACAGCTACGGCCCCGCGTGCCCGGCCGGCGCCATGCCCGCCACGCCCTGCTACCTGCGCAAGCTGACGGACGACTTCCGCACCTACTTCCTCTACGTGAAGCTGGGCGTGGCCATCTTCTTCAACGAGGACGGCAAGACGGTGCAGTCCTTCGTCTTCACCACGCCCAAGGCCGCGAAGTAGCCCGTGCACGTCTTCGGCCTGACGGGCGGCATCGCCTCCGGCAAGAGCACGGTGAGCCGGATGCTGCGGGAGCTGGGCGCGCGGGTGCTGGACGCGGACGTGCTCGCCCGCGAGGTGGTGGAGCCCGGCACGCCCGGCCTGAAGCGCATCGACGAGCGCTTCCCCGGCGTGGTGGGCCCCGACGGCCGCCTGGACCGGGTGAAGCTGGGCGCGCACATCTTCGCGGACCCCGCGGAGCGGGCCGCCCTCAACGCCATCGTGCACCCGGAGGTGCGCGCCCTCTTCCTCCAGAAGCTCCAGGCCCTGGAGGCGGAAGGCGTCACCCACGCCGTCTACGACGTGCCGCTGCTCATCGAAACGGGCCTGCACCAGGCGATGGAGGGCGTGGCCGTGGTGTGGGTGCCCCGGGAGGTGCAGAAGGCGCGGCTGATGACGCGCGACGGCCTCCTGGAGGACCAGGCGGAGGCGCGGCTCGCGGCGCAGATGGCGCTGGACGACAAGCGCGCGCACGCGACCTGGGTCATCGACAACAGCGGCGCGCCGGAGGCCACCCGTCCACAGGTGGAGGCAGTGTGGCGGGCGATGCTCGCACACGGCTGACGGGCGGTTATGCTGCGCCGCGCATGAGCGAGACGTCGAAGACGCGGCAGGGCCCTGGCACCTACTTCCTCACCGGCTACCCGGGCTTCATCGGCAAGCGGCTGGTGGAGCACATCGCGCGGGAGGACCCGAAGGGGCACATCTACGCGCTCGTGCAGCCCAAGGCCTTCAAGGAGGCACAGGCGCTCGCGGCGAAGGTGAAGGGCGCGCGCGTGGAGCTGCTCACTGGTGACGCGGTGGACATGCACCTGGGCCTGTCCGGCGAGGAGTACCAGCGCCTGTGCGAGCGGGTGACGGACATCTTCCACCTGGCCGCGGTGTCGCAACTGGGTGTGCCCAAGGAGACCGCGTGGCGGGTGAACGTGGACGGCACGCGCAACCTGCTGGAGCTGGCGCGCGACTGCGAGAACCTCTCCCGCTTCAACCACTTCTCCACCTGCTACGTGTCCGGCGACCGCGTGGGCGTCATCGCCGAGGACGAGCTGGACCGGGGCCAGTCCTTCCGCAACCCCTACGAGGAGACGAAGTTCCAGGCGGAGCGGCTGGTGCAGCGCGCCTCCGCCACCCTCCCCGTCACCATCTTCCGTCCGTCCAGCGTGGTGGGCGACTCGCGCACGGGGGAGATCGACCGCTTCGAGGGCCCCTACTACCTGGGCATCCTGCTCGTCACGTCTCCGCTGGTGGTGCCGCTGCCCCTGCCAGGCAACGGCGTGGCGCCACTCAACGTGGTGCCGGTGGACTTCGTGGTGGAGGCGGTGTGGCGGCTGTCGCGCGACGCGCGCGCGAAGGGGCGCACCTTCCACCTGGTGGACCCCAACCCCATGAGCGCGCGGCGCGTGTACGAGCTCATCGCGGAGAAGTCCCACAAGCGGCTGCCGCGCTTCAACCTGTCCGCGCGCGCCGCGGACGTGATGCTGCGGCTGCCCGTGCTGGAGAAGCTGGCCCGGCCCCAGCGCGCCGCCATCAGCTACGTGAACCACCTGGCCATCTACAATTGTCACAACACGCTGGAGCTGCTCGACGGCACCGGCGTGCGGTGCCCGCCGCTGTCCTCGTACCTGGATCAGCTCGTCGCCTACGTGCGGGAAAAGTACAAGCAGCGCAAGGAGGGCGCGGAGGTCGAGGACCCGCTGGACCACGGTCCGCTGCCCTCCGCGGATGAAGGCGCGCCGGCGCCGCGCTCGCGCCGCTGAGCAGGCTTTGGGCCCGCAGGCAAGGTGCGGCGCGGCACCTGTGACACGCTCGCGCCCGCCCGGCTGCTACGGCTTATTCCAGACTGCCAATTGTTACTGGGTTGCTAACGCAAAGTTGCGGGGGCCCCCCTCTTTTCAATGAAACAGTGTCCTGGTTAGCATGCGCTCCCACTGAATCTGGCGCGGTGAATACAGCCGCGGCCGGAAGAGTGGGTTGGAGAGCAGCGCTTGCCGGTGACCGTTGACAGTCGATTCAGTTGGGCCGCCCCGGGTTCGGGTGTGGCGCCCCGGCTGTCCGGCCTGTCGCAGCGCTTCGCATCCGCCCTGCCCGCCTCGCGCGTCCCGCCTTTCCACGCTGAGTTCCCCGCTCACGTCGCCAATGCGACCTGCGGCGTTGGGCTGCGTTTCCTATCGGGCTGTTGTCCATCCACGGCCCACCATCCGTGAGGAGCGGCCCGCCTCCCCCGGCGGACCTCTCCCCGTGCAGTCGTCGTCTCTCGCAGTCCCCTCGTCCGGCAGTACATCACCCCCAAGAAGGAAGGCGCATGCGTCTCAGGGAAAAGCTGTTGACCAGCCTGCTGCTGGTGCCCATCGCGGGTACCAGTGCGTGGGCCAAGGAGCGGTCGAACTACGACGCGTTCCTGGAGCAGCGGGACTCCCGCTCTCTCGCCGTGGATTCGAACACGGCGGCGTCCCGCGGGCTTCGCATCGAGCAGACCGAGCACCGGCTCGGCGTGCCTACGTTCGCCTGGGCGACGCAGGAGGGCACGCAGTCCAAGTCCGTCATCCGCACCGGCATGACGGCGGAGAGCGCGGCGCGCGCGCACCTGCAGTCCGTGGCGGACAGCTACCGGCTGACGCGTGACGACGTCTCGGGCGCCAACCTCCGTTCGATGCACAACACCGGCAAGGGCGCCATCATCGCGACCTTCAACCAGTCGGTGGGTGGCATCCCCGTCTTCCGCAACGAGATCAAGGTCGTCATGGGCCAGGACCTGCGCCTGGTGGCCGTGAGCGGCTACCTGGCCCCGTCCGAGCTGGCGTTCACCGCGCGCAACAAGGCGCGCGCCGGCTTCAACCTGAGCGCCGCGGACGCGGTGTCCGGCGCGTTCAAGGACCTGACGGGCTCCGGCACGCAGGCCACCTCGTTCGTCAACGCGGGCACGAAGGGTGACTACACCTTCTTCGAGCTGACCCCCGCCACGAAGTCCGCGCTGCCGCAGGACCTGGCCGTCCCGGCCCGCGCCCGGCAGGTGTACTTCATGCTGGCCGGCAACCTGGAGCCGGCCTGGTACGTGGAAGTGAACGCCGGCCCCAAGGCCGCGCGCTCCAGCCAGTACTTCGGCTACGTGGTCTCCGCGGCCACCGGCAAGGTCCTCTTCCGCAACGACCTGTCCGCGGACGCGGGCACGGCCTTCACGTACAAGGTCTGGGCGGACCAGGCGTCCCCGTTCATCCCGGAGGACGGTCCCCAGGGCAACGACGCGACCCCGCACCCCACGGGCACCCAGGACGGCTACCAGGCCCCGCTGAACCGCCCGGCGAACAACATCACCCTGGCCAACAGCCCCTACAGCAAGAACGACCCCTGGCTGCCGGCCAACGCCACGCAGACCACGGGTAACAACGTGGACGCGTACGCGGACCTGACCGCGCCGGACGGCTTCCAGCCGGGCAGCGCCGACCTCCGCGCGGAGACGACGAGCGAGAACACCTTCTCGTACGTCTACGACACGACCAAGGCCCCGGGCATCAGCACCGAGCAGACCAAGGCCGCGGTGGTGAACCTGTTCTACGTGAACAACTTCCTGCACGACTGGTTCTACGACGCCGGCTTCGACGAGGCCGCGGGCAACGCCCAGTCGTTCAACTTCGGCCGTGGTGGCGCGGAGGGCGACCCCCTCCAGGCCCAGGCGCAGGACTACGGCGGCCGCGACAACGCGAACATGAGCACGCCGGCGGACGGTGCGTCGCCGCGCATGCAGATGTATGTGTTCAACGGCACGCCCGAGCTGTCCGTGACGTCTCCCGCGGCCCTGGCCGGCATCTACGAGGCCTCCTCCGCGAGCTACGGCACGGAGGCCTTCGACATGACGGGGGACATCAAGGCGGCCCCTGAGACCAACCCCCTGGGCTGCTCGCCGTTCGAGGCCGGCTACTTCACCGACAAGATCGCCCTCATCAACCGCGGCGATTGCAACTTCGTCATCAAGTCGCTCAACGCGCAGACCGCGGGCGCGATCGCCACCGTCATCGTCAATAACGCGGACGGCAGCCCCATCACCATGGGCGGCAACGGCACGGATGACGCCAAGGTCAAGACGCCGTCCCTGATGATCACCAAGGCCGCGGGCGCGGCGTGGAGGACGGCGCTCGACCCCGGCCCGCTGTCCGTGAAGTTCCTGCGCGAGCCGAACCAGGACCGCGACGGCACGCTCGACAACGGCATCGTCGCGCACGAGTGGGGCCACTACATCAGCAACCGCCTCGTCGGTAACGCCGCGGGCCTGAGCAACAACCAGGGCCGCTCCATGGGCGAGGGCTGGGGCGACTTCCACGCCATGCTGATGCAGGTGCGTGAGTCCGACCGGAACAAGCCGGGCAACAGCAACTGGCAGGGCGTCTACAGCACCGCCGGCTACGTCTCGAGCGGTGGCAAGAACCAGGGCTACTACTTCGGCATCCGTCGCCTGCCCTACTCGACGGACATGAGCAAGAACGGCTACACGTTCAAGCACATCGCCAACTTCACCCCCCTGCCCACGGACGCGGGCACGCGCTCGGACATCAACAGCGAGGTCCACAACAGCGGTGAGGTGTGGGCCACGATGCTGTGGGAGTGCTACGCGAGCCTGCTGAACGCGCACCCGTTCCAGGAAGCGCAGAACCGGATGAAGCAGTACCTCGTCGCTTCCTACAAGGCGACGCCGAACGCGCCGACCTTCACGGAAGCGCGTGACGCGGTGCTGGCCGTCGCGCTCGCGAGCGACCCGGCGGACTACCAGCGCTTCGTGGCGGCCTTCGCCAAGCGCGGCCTGGGCTTCGGCGCCAAGTCGCCGGACCGCGACGCGTTCGACCACCTCAGCGTGACGGAGAGCTTCTCCTCGGGTGGCAACCTGGAGGTCACCAGCATCTCGCTGACCGACAACGCGGGCGGCTGCGACCAGGACGGCATCCTGGACATCGGCGAGCAGGGTGAGCTGAAGATCACCGTGCGCAACGTGGGCGGCAACGGGCTGAGCGCCTTCTCCGGCACCGTCAGCAGCACCAGCACCACGGCGACGCTGGAGTTCCCGAACGGCGCCGCGATCAACGTCCCCGCCCTGTCTCGCGGGGCTTCCGCCACCGTCACGGTGCCCGTCAGCGTCACCGCGGTGTCCGGTACGCCCACGCGCGCCGGCATCAAGGTCGCCTTCGACTCCACGGAGATCCCGGCGGCGGCGAGGACGGTGACGTTCGATCCGCGAGTCAACTACGACAACGTCGCCACGACCAGCAACACGGAGACGTTCGAGTCCGGCCTGACCGGGTGGACGGTGTCGCAGAACCTGTCGTCCTCTGGCGACTGGACGCTGTCCGGCTCGCCGGCCAACCGCTACGCGCACGGCGCGGATCCGGGCACGATCGCGGAGACCACCATCACCAGCCCCTGGCTGTCGGTGGATGACGCGGCCGACTTCGTGATGAGCTACAACTACCGTCACTCCTTCGAGTTCGACTCCAGCGCCTCCTACGACGGCGCGGTGCTCGAGTTCACGGTCGACGGCATCGACTGGATCGACCCCTGGGATCTGTACCCGGTGGTGGACGCGGATCCGGGCTACGTGGACTACATCGCCGCGGGCGGCGGCAACCCGCTCGAGGATCGCCCCGCGATGGCGCAGGTGAGCCCGGGCTTCCCGGCGTTCACGGCCGCGAGCATCAACTTCGGGACCTTCTTCCCCGACCTGGGCCTCAAGAACGTCCGCTTCCGCTTCCGCATCGGCGGTGACGTGGCGGTCGGCGGGTACGGCCTGGACCTGGACAACGTGAACTTCGAGGGCGCCACGGCGGTGTTCTCGGGCCAGGCGGAGCAGCCGGCCTCCACGGGCGTGTGCAACGTGCCTCCGGTCGCCAACGCGGGTCCGTCGCGCGTGGGCACGGCGGCGGTCGCGGAGGGCGTGCTCGTCGGCGGCGTCCTCAACCGCGCCACCATCACCCTGAACGGCACGGGCAGCTTCGACCCGGATGCCGCCGCGGGTGACGCGCTCACCTACAGCTGGACGCAGACCGGTGGCGCCACGCCCGTCACCCTGAACGGCGCGGACACCGCGACGCCGAGCTTCGTGGCTGACGTGGACTACACGGACACCCTCACCTTCCAGCTCGTCGTCACCGACGCGTCTGGCAAGGCGAGCGCCCCGAAGACGGTGAACATCCAGATCCTCAACGTGAACCAGCCCCCGGTGGCCGCGGCCACCGCGCCGGCGACGGTGAACGAGCGTGACACCACGCCTGTGACGCTGGACGCCTCGGGCTCCACGGACGCGGACGTGATTCACGCGAACACGCTGACGTACTCCTGGGCCCGGACGGGTGGCACCACCCCTGCGGTGACGCTGACCAACGCCACCCGGGCGAAGGCCACGTTCCTGGCTCCGGAAGTGACGGCGGACACGCAGCTGAACTTCACGGTCACCGTGACGGACAGCAGCGGCGCGAGGTCCACCAAGGCCGTCGCCGTGACGGTGAAGAACGTGGACCGCGCTCCGGTGGCCAACGCCGGCGCGGACTTCGACGCGGATGCGCGCTCCACGGTGACGCTGACCGGCTCCGGCACGGATGCGGACGGCACGGCGGTCACCTACCTGTGGGAGCAGACGGGCGGCACCGATGTGACGCTGACGGATGCGGACCAGGCGACGGCGACCTTCACGGCGCCGGACGTCAACACCGCCACGGAGCTCACGTTCAAGCTCACGGTGACCTCGGGCGGCCAGTCTGGAACGGACCTGGTCAACGTGACGGTGCGCAAGGCCAACCGCCACCCGGTGGGCCAGGCTCCGGCCACCATCGACGTGGACGAGGGCAGCAACGTGGAGCTGGACGCTTCCGGCATCACGGATCCGGACGGTGACACGCTCACCTACGTCTGGGCCCAGCTCGGTGGCCAGCCGGTGACGCTCGACAACAAGGACACGGCGAAGGTGAAGTTCACCGCGCCGCAGGTCCAGGTCGACACGGCCCTGGCCTTCAGCCTCACCGTGACGGACTCCGACGGCGCCACCTCCGGCCCGTTCGTCTACACGGTCAACGTGAAGCAGGTGAACCAGGCGCCGGTCGCCAAGGCCCGGGTCATCTCGGGCGTGCGTGGCGGTGAGCTGGTGAAGATCGACGCCGCGACGTCGACGGATCCGGACAACGAGACGCTGACCTACGCCTGGGCCCAGACGGGTGGCCCGTCCGTGACGCTGACCGGCGCCAACGCCGCCGAGGCCAGCTTCACCCCGCCGGCGAAGAAGACGCTGGAGAACTACGCCTTCACCGTGACGGTGACGGACGCGGCCGGTGCCACCAGCACCGCCGAGATCAAGGTCTCCGTGCCGAAGGCCGACGACGACGGCGGCGGCTGCTCCTCCACGGGCGGCTCCGCTGGCGGCATGGCGCCGCTGATGGCGCTGTTCGCGGCGATGGCGTTCGCTCGCCGTCGCAAGGCGTAAGCCGGCGCTTCATCCTGAAGCCCTGAAGTGATTGGGGGCGGTCCTCACGCGAGTGGGGGCCGCCCCTTCTTCATTTCCGCCAGGCGTCCGCGGACACAGGGATGCGGTAGGCTTCCGCGCCTCATGGCACGCACGTTCCAGGTGGGAGACACCTTCACGCACGTCCGCCAGTGCGACCGGCTGCGGCCGGTGTATTACGCGGGCGCTTCCGGGGACTACAACCCCATCCACATCGACCCGGAGGTGGGCAGGCAGGCCGGCTTCAACGGCGTCATCCTCCAAGGGCTCTGCACGCTGGGCTGGGCGGTGGAGGCGGTGGCCGTCTTCGTGGGAGACCCGGGCCTGGTGCGCCGGGTGAGGGTGCGCTTCTCCCGGCCGGTGCTGCCGGAGGACACCGTCACCTTCCAGGGCCGCGTCACCGCCATCACGGACGGCCGGCTCACCACGGAAGTCACCGCCACCAACCAGCGCGGCGAGCCCGTCCTCCGGGGCGCCGTCGTCGAAACCTCGCTCGGATAGCCATGGCCCTGGACCCCAAGTTCGTAGGCCGTGCTTACGGCCCCTTCACCTATGAGATTGGCCGGGAGAAGCTGCGCGAGTTCTCCCTCATCCTCGGCGGTTCCGTGCCCTCCGCGGGCACCTTCGGCGAGCCCCCGGCGCACGTGAGCCCCCTGCTCTACTCGCAGGAGGCGGCCCAGGCGGGCCCCTACGGCGACGTCATCGCCTTCCCCAGCTTCGCGGTGGTGTTCGCCATCCGCCCCTTCAGCGCCGCCATCGCGGATCCGGAGCTGGGCGTGGACCGCGTGCGGCTGGTGCACGGCGAGCAGGAGCTGGAGTTCCTGGGCGTGATGCGCCCCGGGGACGTGCTCACCACCACGGGCGAAATCACGGAGCTGTACCGCAAGGCCGGGATGGACTTCCTCGTCGTCACCACGGAGACGCGCAACTCGAAGGGCGAGCCCGTGGTGCGCGGCGTGTGGACGGCCGTCATCCGCCCCGGGTGACGCAGAAGCCGCGCGCGCCTACTCGCCGGGGGCGATGATGCCCTCGTCGAGCAGCTGCGCGAGGATGCGCGCGGTGTCCAGGCGCGACATGCCGGACAGCGCGAAGAGGTCGTCGAAGCTCACCGCGCCGTCAATCTGCGCCAGCACGAAGCCCGCGCGGTGGTCCAGGTTGAGCCAGATGATGTCATCCGGTTGCAACCGCACGCGCGGCACGCGGTGCAGGTCCCCCAGCCGCGCCTCCAGCATGAACACCAGGATGCGCTCGCTGCGGTCGCGCAGCGCCTCCACGCGCGGGTTCTCCGGCGCCAGGAACTGGGCCCGGCGCAGGAGCTCCACCGCGCCGGAGTGGTCATCCAGCGCCAGCAGGTCCTCCGCGCCGCGCAGCAGGCTCTCCACCTCCGAGCCCTCCGGCAGCCCGCCCGCGGGCGTGAAGGTGTCCGGCAGCCCGAACTCCTGCGTGCGGTGCGCCTCCGCGATGAGGTCCAACGCGTCGCCGCGCACGCCCGTGCCCTCGGGCAGGCTCACGGATTCACGCAAGGGAACCTCCACCGGACCGGGCTCCGACGGGCCGGCCCAGGCGCCCCAGTCCGTCTCCAGCTCGGGGCCCGCCAGGTTCCAACCGGTGTCCCCGCCGTGCTCCGCCGGGCCGTCCCGACCCAGCAGCCGGCGCGCGCGCGTGTTGGCCGGATCCAGCTCCAGGGCTCGGGTGAACAGCTTCTCCGCGCCGGCCATGTCGCCACTCAGCCGCAGCAGCAACCCGGCTTCGACCAGCGCCTTGGCCCGGATCGCGTTCATGGGCTACCTCCCCGGCGTTCCGCGCGGGCCCGCCGAGCGCAGCAGCGGCAGGCTCTGGGCCAGGGCCTCGCAGGCCCGGGTGAGCGCGCCCACGTCGTCCGCGCCGCGCGCCTGACGCGCGGAATCCAGGGCGGCCTCCGCGCGGGCGACGACGTCCGGCGACAGGCCTCCGGCCCCGGGCATGAGCCGCACGCGGGAGAGCGCGTCCACCAGGTCGCGGGCCAGGATGTCCAGCTCCACGCGCTTGGCCTTCAGCTCCTCCGTGTTGCGCGCCGCCACCAGCCAGTCGCGCTGCTCGTCCATGATGCGGCGCAGCTCGTCCTCCGTCAGGCCGCTGGACGCGGTGACGGTGATGGACTGGCGCAGGCCCGTGTCGCGGTCTCGCGCGGACACGGACACGATGCCCTCCGCGTTGATGTCGAACGTCACTTCAATCTCCACCTGCCCGCGCGGCGCCTCGCGCAGGCCGGTGAGGAGGAACTCGCCCAAGAGCTCGTTGTGGTGCGCGAGCTCGTGCTCGCCCTGGAGCACCATGATCTTCACCGTGCGCTGGAAGTCCTTGGAGGTGGCGAACACCTCCGTGGCGGACGTGGGCACGGTGGTGTTGCGCGGAATCAGCCGCCGCACGTAGCCGCCCGCGATGGCCACGCCCATGCTCTGCGGCGTGACGTCCAGGAGCAGCAACTCGCTCTGCTGCCCCACCAGCGCGTACGCCTGGATGGCGGCGCCCAGGGCCACGACCTCCTCCGCGTGCACGCCCTTGCACGGCTCGCGGCGGAAGTACTGGCGCACCTGCTCCACGATGCGGGGCATGCGCGACATGCCGCCCACCAGGATGACCTCCTTCAGGTCCGAGGGGCGCACCTTCGCCTCGCCCAGCACTTCCGAGGTGATGCCCACCAGGCGCTCGCCCAGGTCCGCCGTGAGCTCCTCCAGCTTCTCGCGGGTGAGCGTGGACTGCAGGTGCAGCGCGGCGCCTCCGCCCGGCGGCGTGCAGATGAAGGGCAGGTGCACCTGCGCCTCCTTCACCGACGACAGCTCCACCTTCGCCTTCTCCGCGGCGTCCTTCAGCCGCTGCAGCGCCATGCGGTCCTTGCGCAGGTCGATGCCGTGCTCCTTGGCGAAGCCGAACACCATCCACTCGATGATGCGGTGGTCCCAATCCTCACCGCCGAGGAAGGTGTCACCGCCGGTGGCCACCACGTCGAAGATGCCGTTGTTGATCTCCAGCACCGACACGTCGAAGGTGCCGCCGCCCACGTCCAGCACGGCGATCTTCCCGTTCACCGTGCGGCCGAAACCGTAGGCCAGCGCCGCCGCGGTGGGCTCGTTGATGATGCGCAGGACGTCCAGCCCCGCGATGCGGCCCGCGTCCTTGGTGGCCTGGCGCTGCCCGTCGTTGAAGTAGGCCGGCACGGTGATGACGGCCTGGGTGACGGGCCTGCCGAAGTGCGCCTCCGCGTCCGCCTTCAGCTCCGCGAGGATCATGGCGCTGACCTCCGGCACGGCGAGGTCGCGGCCCGCCAGCCGGATGCGCACGTCGTCGTGCTGGCCGCACACCACCTGGTACGTGAGCGCGCGCAGCGCGTCCTGCACCGGGTGCGAGGAGAACTTGCGGCCGATGAGGCGCTTGGCCGCGGACACCGTCTCCTGCGGGTTGGTGATGGCCTGCCGCTTGGCGATGGCGCCCACCAGCCGCTTGCCGTTCTTCGACACCGCCACCACGGACGGCGTGAGCGGCTGGCCGGTGCGGTTCTTGATGATGATGGGCTGACCGTCCTGCACCGTGGCGACGAGGCTGTTCGTCGTCCCCAGGTCGATGCCAATCAGAGGTTCGGGCTCAGCAGCCATGGGGACGCATGCACCTCATCACGTGAACGTCCAGCGCAGCTTCTTGAGGGCGGCGCGAGCATCGGCGTTGTCGGGGGACAGGCGCGTGACCGCCTCGAAGTGGAGCTTGGCCTGCTTCTTCTGCCCCGCGGCCAGGAGCACCTGGGCCAGCAGGAGCTGGTAGTCCGCGCGCCCCGGCTTCAGCTCCACCGCGCGCTGCGCGAGCTTCAGCACCTCCTGCGAGTCCTGCGCCAGCTCCCGCCCCACGCGCGCCGCCTGGAAGGCCGCCTCCGGGTGGTCCGCGTTGAGCGACACGGCCAGCCTGTAGGCCGCCTGCGCCCCGGCGAAGTCCCCGCGCATCTCCAGCTCCTGGCCGCGCTCCACCTCCGCCTGCGCGCGTGTCAGGTCGTGCTTGCGGCGCGCCTCCACCAGCAGCTGCGCGACCTCGCGGTTCTTCGCGTCCAGGCCCAGCACGTGGTTGAACTCCTGGTAGGCCCGCTCGAAGTCCCCGCGCGCCGTGGCCGCCTTGCCCCGGGCGATGAGCTCCGTGAGCTTGTGGCTGCGCGCCATGTACGGGTGGCGAGCGAGGCGGGCCTGGCGCTCGGCGCGGCGGGCCTCGGACTCCACGTCCTCCGGGGG
>NZ_RAWN01000105.1:0-32979 GCF_003668895.1 Corallococcus sp. AB045 | reverse complement strand
CCCCAGGAGCAGGCTTCCCCCGAGGCTCCATCCGTCCATGAGGACCTTCTCGGCGCGCCCGTGCCGGCCTCCCTCCTGGATGATGCGCTGGGGACAGGGACTTGCGTGGACGAACGGAGCCTCGGCGTCCTTGCGCCAGCCGTTGAGGACACCGAGGCGCTCGGCGTTGCACTCCGTCCCCATGGCCAGGTCTGCCCCATTGGGCCCGACAGCGGGACGCCGCTGTCTTCAACCGTCCTGGGGGACGCGTCGTGTGGACATGATGGCGGGGGCTCCGGGAGGGGCATGGCGGATGATGCTTCGCTCAACCTGTCTGACGGTCGGGCGAATGGGAGCGCTTCGTCCGGTGAGGGGTGTCTCCCGCCTGCGGTTCCTCCCTCCGGCTCTCTCGGCGCGAAGTGCAAGGCGGGTGGACTGTTTCACGGGACCCTGGGCTGCCTGGGGCAGTGGTGGGAGCGCCTGCTCCGATTGACCTTGGACGCAGTCGCCGGAGCCATGCTTCCGCGCAGGATGGGGCAACGCACTTCTGGCTAGAGTTCGCGCCATGGATACCGTGCCCCTCATCGACGTCCGAGCCCTCGTGGACCCCACGTCGAGCCCCCTGGCCCGAAGGGAGGTCGCTGCTCGCATGGGCGCGGCTTGTAGGAACACCGGCTTCTTCTATGTCGTGGGCCATGGCGTGGACGTGGGCATTCAGACCCGGTTGGAGGCGCTGGCTCGGGACTTCTTCTCGCGGCCGGAGGAGGAGAAGCAGCGGGTGCGCATGGCGCTCGGGGGGAGGGCGTGGCGTGGCTTCTTCCCCGTGGGCGGGGAGCTCACTTCGGGCCGGCCGGACCGCAAGGAGGGGTTGTACTTCGGCACGGAGCTGTCGCTAGACGACCCTCGTGTGCGCGCCGGCACTCCGCTGCATGGACCGAACCTGTTCCCCCTTGAGCCGGAGGGGCTGGGGGGCGCGGTGCTGGCGTACATGGCGGCGCTGACGTCGCTGGGACACGCGCTGATGTCCGGCATCGCGCTCAGCCTGGACCTGGAAGCGGACTTCTTCGCCACCCGGTACATGGCGGATCCGACGGTGCTGTTCCGCATCTTCAACTACCCGCCGGGCCCGGAGATGGACGTGGAAGGCCTGCCGGTGTGGGGCGTGGGCGAGCACACCGACTATGGCGTACTCACCATCCTCAAGCAGGACGACGCGGGCGGGCTCCAGGTGAAGACTCGCCAGGAGGGGCAGACTCGCTGGGTGGACGCTCCTCCGGTGGAGGATGCGTTCGTGTGCAACATCGGCGACATGCTCGACCGGATGACGCGCGGCGTGTACCGCTCCACGCCGCACCGGGTCCTCAACCGCGCGGGCCGCGACCGGCTGTCGCTGCCGTTCTTCTTTGATCCGGACTGGACGGCGCAGGTGCGCGCCATCGACTCGCCCGCACTGAAGGACGCGGGCGCGGACGACCATGCGGAGCGATGGGACCGCCAGAGCGTGCACACCTTCCAGGGCACGTATGGGGACTACCTGCTCGGCAAGGTGGGGAAGGTGTTCCCCGACCTGCGCGCGGAAGTGCTGTAGCGCCTCAGGCCCAGAGTTCCTGCTCCAGCAAGTCCAACAGCGCCAGTGCCACCGCCGGTGAAGGCAGTCCGGCCTCCGCGGAGAGACGCGCGTCCAGCGGCACGGCCATCTCCGCGCGCAGTACGGCCAGCGCCTGACGCCGGGCCTCCCGAAGGGCGGAGCGTTCTTCCTCGGACAGCCTGGGCGCGGCCCACGCGTCGATGTCCCAGGACAGGCCCGCGTGGCGCGTCTCGTCCTCCGCGATGCGCACCATGGCCTCGCGGATGACGGCCGTCTCGCAATCATTTCCCGCGGTGAAGACGGGCTGGAAGCCGGGGATTCGCTTCCGCTCGACGCGGACTGGCTGCCCTCCATTGGGCAGCCGAGGCTGTGACGTGTCGGCGACGAGCTCCCAGGTGTACGAGTACCGCCTCGGGCACCATCCACGCCCTGTCGATTCCGGGGACCGCGTTGGAGAAAGAGGATTCCTCCCTCGGAGGAGCGTCCACGCACCGGATCCGGCGGTAGTTCGTCGCCAGGAGTCCAGCGGGCACGTCCGGCTTCACGGGCCGTTCGCCGTGGCATCCGGCAATCACAAGCGGCGTGGCCAACGTTGCCTTCAATGCCCTGGCGACCAGCCGCCGCAAACGCTCCGCGTTCAATGACAACCCCCGTGTCGGCAGTCCGGCCCCTGCGCTGCCCAAACCCCATCAAACCGGTTCGGGACCATGCCCATGAAAAGCAGACGGGCGATGCACGCCAGGAAGCGCGCATCGCCCGAGGGGACTTCACCTGAACCGCTGAGGCCTACGCGCCCGCGTACTTGCGGCGGAACTCGTGGATCTCCGCCAGCCGGAACGTGCCCGGCTCCGGCGCAATGGCCTCCGGCGCGTCGTAGGGCAGGTTCATCAGCCGCTCGTACTCCTCCACCGACACGCGCTCGCGCTTCGCCAGCACCGTGTCCAGGTCCGCGCGGGCCATGCGCTCCGCGGCCTTCTCACCCACGACACCGGTGTAGAACTCCGCGCAGGAACCGCTGCCGTAGGACAAGAGGCCAATCCGCTGGCCGGCCAGCGCCGCGCCCTCCGCGTGCAGCTGGCCCGCGAGCGCCAGGTACAGCGACGCCGTGTAGACGTTGCCCACCCGCGCGTTCAGCCCCAGCGACTTCGCCACCTGCGCGTCGTAGCTGGCCTGCGACTTCGCCGCCTCGTCGCGCGCCTCGGGCGTGGCCGGCCCGTTCCCCGAATCCTCCAGGTCGCACAGCCGCACCTGCGCGTGCGCCTTGCGCGCCATCTTGCAGAAGGGCACGTGGTAGAGGATGCGCGCCAGTTGCTCGCTGGGCAGCTTCGAATCCCACCGCACCAGCCCCTGCTCCATGGCGCGCTCGCGCCAGCCCCGGTACGCGCCCGCCATGGCGTCCAGGTAGCAGGTGATGGAGTAGTGCCCGTCCACCAGCGCCTCGCGCCGGCCCACCGGGCGCCAGAAGTCGTACACGTCCGCGGTGCTCACGCCGTTGAGCCCCACGTCCACCGCCAGCAGGTCCGGCGTCTCCGACACCAGCAGCGCCACCGCGCCGCCGCCCTGCGTGGGCTCGCCCGCCGTCTTCAGGCCGTAGCGCGCGATGTCCGTGCACACCACCAGCGCGGAGCGGCCCGCCGCGGCGCCGGACGCAATCCACTCCACCGCCGCCATCAGGCCCGCCGTGCCGCCGTAGCACGCGTGCTGCGAGTCGAACGTGCGCATGCCGCGAGGCAGCTTCAAGAGGCCGTGCACGTGCGACGCGATGGGCTTGGAGTGGTCCACGCCCGTCTCCGTGCCCACCACCAGCATGCCCAGCTTGGAGGTGTCCACGCCCTGCTGCTGGATGAGGCGCGCGGCCGCCGTGGCCGCCAGCGACACGGAGTCCTCGCCCGGGTCGTTGACCGCCATCTCCTTCGCGCCCAGGCCCGCGGTGAACTTCGCCGGGTCCACGCCGCGCGCCCGCGCCAGGTCCTCGATGTCCACGTACCGCCGGGGGACCGCCACCGCCAGCGCTTCGATTCCAACCCGCTTCTTCATGGGGAACTCCTCAAGTCAAAAGGTCGCGAATCCAGTGGGCCTCACGCCGCCGGCGGCACCAGCACCAGCCGGCCCGCCACTTCCCGGTTCTCCAGGCGGAAGTGCGCGCGGCTCGCATCCGCCAGCGGCACCTCTTCCGACACGAAGGGGCGGATGAGGCCCTTGGCCGTCAGCCGCAGCGACTCGTCCAGCTCCTCGCGCGTCGTCGCGTACGCGCCAAGAATCTCCAGCTCCTTCACGATGACCAGCCCCGGGTTGAGGTTCACCACCCCCGACTCCAGGTTGCCCACCACCACCACGCGTCCGCCGGGCGCCATGGCCTTGAGCGTCTGGTCGAAGGTGGCGCTGCCCACAATCTCCACCGCCACGTCCACACCCTGGCCCTGCGTGCGCTTGCGCGCCTCCGAACCGAAGTCCAGGCCGCGCGAGACAATCACCTCGTCCGCGCCAGCCTCCCTGAGGGCCGCGACCTTCGCCTCGCCGGACGTGATGGCGATGACGCGCGCCCCGTCCACCTTCGCCAACTGCACGGCGGCCAGGCCAACGCCGCCGCTGGCGCCGGTGATCAGCACCGTCTCACCGGCCTTCACCTTCGCCCGCGTGCGCAGCGTGTGCACGGCGGTGCCCAGCGTGCAGCACACCGTGGCGGCCACCGCCCAGGGCAGGTCGGACGGCACGCGGCCCAGGCCTCGCACCGGGGCCACCATGAACTGCGCGTAGCCGCCCTGGAGCTCCTCGCCGAAGAAGCGGTTGTCCGTCTTGCACAGGCTGTTGCGGCCGGAGAGGCACAGCGCGCACTCGCCGCAGGACATGCGCTGCAGCGTCGCCGCGCGGTCGCCCACCTTCCAGCCCACCGTGTCCGGGCCCACCTCCACCACCTCGCCCGCGGCCTCGTGCCCCAGGATGGCGGGCACGTGCGTGCGGGGCAGGTTGCCGCGGCGGTTGATGACGTCGTGGTAGCAGACGCCGCACGCGTGGACCTTCAGCAGCACCTCGCCCTTGCCCGGCCGGGGCACCGGCACGGTCTCCAGACGCAGGTTCTCTGCACTCCCGAACTGGCGAAGAACGACGGCTTCCATGCGGTGCCTCTTTTCCGTGCTGCTTGAAGGATGGGGAAGGAGTGCTTCAGCCGCCGACGAGCGCGTCGCGCAGGTTGCGGGGGTCCAGCGCGCGGATGGCCGACACCGTGCGCGCGTCCGGCAGGGAGGTGACGGGCAGGGCGTCCGGCACCGCGAACTCGAAGCCGGTCCGCTCGGCGATGCCGTCCACCGTGGCCCACGGGTGGCGCGCCAACAGCCGCGCCCCACGAGGCCCGCCCAGCTCATACGTGCCCAGGTCGGAGATGAGCCGCACCGGACGGCTGGGGTCGCGCGTCGTGGCCACCTGGACCTGCGGGACGAGGTTGCGGCGCGACTGCCGGGGCACCAGCAGCACGGGGTTCTTCACCCACTGGCGCAGCGTGGCCGCGCCCGCCACGCCGGGGAACTTGGTGCGCGGCTTGTCCAGGCTGCCGGACGCCGTCATGTTGGTGCGGCCCGCCGGGTCCACCTCCGCCGCGCCAAAGAAGACCGTGTCCACCCGGCCGCGCCGGGCGTGGTCGAACAGGTCCGCGATGCTCACCTCCGCGGACCGGCCGTCCAGGTACCGCAGGTCCTCGGACGACGGGAACAGCTCCGGCAGCGCCGGATCCAACGAACCGACACACGCCAGGTACGTCAGCCCCGGCGCATGCGTGGCCCGGGCCACCGCGATGGCCAGGATGACCAGCGGCGACGCCACGCCCGTGGCCACCACCGAGCCGTCTTCAATCTCCCGCGCCAGCAGCGACACCACCGTCTCCGCGGGCGTCGCGTCCACCGTCGTCGTCGTCATGCCGCGCTCCGCGTCGCGCGCAGCGACATGAGGAAGCCCTTCGCGTCGCCCGCGTCCGCCGCGGCCAGGTAGGCCGCGAGCATCGCGTCGTCATGCGGGTACTGGCCCAGGCAGCCCGTGGGCAGCGCACCGCCGGGGGCGAGCACCACACGCTCCACCTGGAAGGCGGGGATGGTGACGCGCGACAGCTTCGGCACGCGCTCCTCCACGGTGGCGATGATCCGCTTCGCGGCGCCCGCGACGAGCAGGTCCGTGGTGGGGTCTTCGATCAGCAGGTTGCCCTTGTCGTCCGCCGCCCGGGCGTGGATGAGCGCCACGTCCGGGTAGTACGCGGGCTCCACCGGCACGCGGCGGCCCGTGAACGGGTCCTCCACCGTGCGCGGCGCGTCCACCTCCGCCAGCTCCGACACGTCCGCGTCCGGCGCGGGGATGAAGGGCAGCCCCATGGACGCCGCGCGCAGCCGCTGCACCACGCGGTAGCCGTCGTGCTCGCGCCACTCGAGCTCGCCCGCCTCGATGGCCCGCTTGAGGCAGGGCAGGGGACGCACGCGGTTCTCCAGCACCAGCGCGCCGAAGGGCAGCTCCACGCGCTGGAGACACCCGCCCGCGACCAGGAACTCCGCCGGCAGCGGGTTGGGCAGGGAGATGAGCTGCAGGCCGCGCTTCTCCTGCGCCACCAGCTCCAGCACCAGCGCCATGGGCGCGCGGCCCAGCATGAACCCGCCGGCCGCGAGCGACGCGCCGTCCGGGATGGAGGCCACCGCCTCCGACAGGGAACTCCAACGGGCGCGGTTCACTGGGGCTCTCCTCCAGAACCGGAGCTGGAACCGGAAGCGGCGCGCGGCACCATGCGCAGCGCGGGCGCGTCTTCAGACGAAGGGACCGGGGCGCTCACGGCCGAAGCGGCGGAGGGAAAGAGCAGCTCCACCATGCCGTCGGCGATCTGCTCCTCGGTGAGACGCCCGTCCGGTTTGAACCACTTGTAGACCCAGAGGATCATCCCCAGGAACGAGAAGGCCGCGACGGTGGGGTCCACCACGCCGCGCAGGCGGCCCAGGCGGTTGGCCTCCGCGAACGCGTCCTCCAGGAAGCGCACGTAGCGCTTCTTGCGCCGGTCGATGTACTCGCGCGCTTCACCGGTGAGCGTGGCGTGCTCGTGGAGGATGATGATGACCTCCTTGCTGCGGCCGCTCGTCACCAGGTGGATGTTCTGCCGCATGCACTGGCGCAGCCGCTCCACCGGATCCGCCACGTCCTGGACGGGCGCGAGGACCTGCTCCTCGAACACGTCCATGCCGTAGTTCATGATGGCGAAGAGCAGCTGCTCCTTGTTCTGGATGTGGTGGTAGAGCCCCGCCTTCGTCATCCGGCACGCGGCGGCGATCTCCTGCATCGACGTGCCCTCGTAGCCGCGCTCGCAGATGAGCCGCGCCGCCGTCTCCAGGATGGCCCTGTACCGCTCGCCCTCGTCCGGTTTGCGCCCCGTGGGTGTCATGCGTGCCTTCCCTTGCCGGCCTGCCTGCTGCCGGGCTGAGACCACCTACCGACCGGTAGGTCACTTCACCTACCGACCGGTAGGTAGCACTCCGCGACGCGGTCCGTCAACGGGCAAGTACCGGAGGGCAGGTGGGACAAATGCTTTTGGAAACAAGGACTTGGGAGCACCCAACGGGTTAGGTTGCGGGCCGCTCATGCGGTCCACGCTCCTGCCCATCCTCCTCTTGTGCGCCGCGCTGGCGAGCGTGGGGGTGGGGGTCTGGACGCTCGTGAAGCGCAGCCGGACGACCCTGGTGGAGCAGTTCGCCGGGGACCGGCAGAAGCAGCTGGACGAGGCCGTGGGTGGCGTCACGGACTCGCTGGAGGAGGTGGGCAAGAACCTGCGCTTCGCCGGCGAGCTGATGTCCCAGCCGGGGACCCTGGCGGAGCACCGCCGGGAGCTGCGCGCGTTGCTGGAGGCGGTGGGCCAGTACAAGGCCATCGCGGCGTACGACGGCGACGGTGTGGAGCGGCTGCTGCTCTTGGACCGCAAGCCGGACGCGCAGGTGTCTCGCGAGGGACTGGTGGCGGAGATGGCCGAGACGGCGCGCCGGGCGTTGCAGCGTCCGCCCGGCGACCTCACCACGTCGCCCATCCTGGACGCGGCCAACGGCGGCTGGCTGCGCATCCTGGCCACGGGGCTGCCCGCGACGGATGGCAAGCCCGAGGGCGCGGTGGCGGTGCTGGTGGACACGGAGTCGTTCTTCGCGCCGCTGCGCATCGTCACGTCGGACCTGGATGCGCGGATGCTGCTCGTGGGCACGCACGGCCAGCCCACGCCCGCGAGCGACCCGGCCCTGGCGGAGTGGTTCGGCCGCGCGAGCCAGAAGGACTCGGGTGTGCCGGGCTTCGCGTTCCTCGTGTCCCGGCTGAAGGCTGGTGCGCGCGGCATGCTGCCCCTGTCCGAACAGGAGGCGGAGCGGCTGGGGCTGGGGCGCTCGGAGGTGGTGGCCGTCTACACGCCCATCCGCATGCGCGGCGGCAGTCACTGGGCGGTGGCGACGCTGGTGTCCACCGCGGCGCTGCGTTCGCACGAGCAGTCGCTGGTGGTGCGGCTGTTGGGCGCGGGCGCGCTGGTGGCGTTCTTCCTGGTGGCCTTCGCGGTGTACGTGGTGCTGGCGCGGCGGCGCGCGGTGGCGCTGACAGAGAGCCGCCGGCACGCGGCCCAGCTCGCCGCGCTCCATGACCGGACGCGGAAGATCTTGGACCATCTGCCCACGGGCGTCCTCGCGCTGACGGAGGACGGGCGGATCAGCGCGGTCAACCAGGCCCTACGCTCGCGCGTGCCCGGCAACGTGACGGGAGCGCCCCTGGCGTCCGCGTTCCCCGGGGCGCCGGCGCCGGTGGTGGAGCGGCTGTCCGCGCTGGTGGCGTCCGCGCGGCAGGAGGACCGGCCCCTGAGCCTCCTGGGCGAACCGCTGGCGCTCTTCGGCGAGGAGGGTACGTACAACCTGCACGCGGTGCCGCTGACCGCGGAGGACCCGAAGGAGGAGACGCGCGCGCTCCTGGTGGTGGAGGATCTGAGCGACGTGCGCGCGCTGGAGACGCAGCTGTTGCGCGCGGAGAAGCTGGCCACGGTGGGTGTGCTGGCCGCGGGCATCGCGCATGAGATCGGCACGCCGCTGGGCGTGGTGCGCGGCCGGGCGGAGTACGTGCAGAGCAAGCTGGGCCCCTCGCATCCTCAAGGGCCGGGGCTGGGCGTCATCGTCGAACAGATCGACCGGGTGAGCCGCACGCTGCGCCAGCTGCTGGACTTCTCCCGCCTGCAGCCGGCGATGGTGCGGCCGGTGGCGCTGGGGCCGCTCGCCCGGAGCGTGCACGAGCTGTTGCAGGTGGAGGCGGAGCGGCGGCGGGTGAGCTTGATCGTGGACGTGCCGGAGTCCGTGCCCTCACTGGCGGCGGACGCGGATCAGCTCCAGCAGGTGCTGCTCAACCTCACGCTCAATGCGTGCGATGCGTGCAACGAGGGCGGCAAGGTGGAGGTTTCGGCTTCCGCGCTGGCGGGGCCGGAGGAAGGCACCTGGGGCCTGGTCGCGCTCACCGTGCGTGACGACGGGTGCGGGATTCCCAAGGAGCGCCTCAACCAGGTGTTCGACCCGTTCTTCACCACGAAGAAGCGCGGCCAGGGCACGGGGCTGGGGCTGACGATGGTGGCCCACGTCGTGCGCAACCACGGCGGACGGGTGGAGCTGGAGAGCACGCCGGGGCAGGGCACCCGCGTCACCGTGCTGTGGCCGGTGGCCCGCGCCGTCCCAGAGGAACGAAATGCCGAGCGACTTGCCGTCTGACGCGCGCATCCTCGTGGTGGACGACCACGTGGAGATGGGGCGCATGCTCCAGGAGCCGCTGGCCGACGCGGGCTGGACGGTGGACCTGGCCACGGGCGGGCAGGAAGCGCTGACGCTCATCCGCTCGCGCGTGTACGACGCGGTGCTGACCGACCTGCGCATGGAGAAGGTGGACGGCCTGGACGTGCTGGACGCCGCCCGCGCGGTGGACGCGGAGCTGCCCGTGCTGCTGATGACGGCCTTCGGCGGCGTGGAGAGCGCCGTGGAGGCGATGCGCCGGGGCGCGTACCACTACTTCACCAAGCCCTTCCGCCTGGACGAGGTGCGGCTGTACCTGGGCCGAGCGCTGGAGGACCGCCGGCTGCGCGCGGAGCACCGGGCGCTGAAGCAGGCGTCGCAGGAGCGCTCCGGCCTGGGCGCGCTGGTGGGTAGGAGCGCGCCCATGCGCGGGCTGTACGAGCTCATCGACCGGGTGGCGCACGCGGCGGCCCCGGTGCTGCTCCGGGGCGAGAGCGGCAGCGGCAAGGAGCTGGTGGCCCGCGCGCTCCACGTCGAGGGCCCGCGCGCGGCCAACCCCTTCGTGGCCGTCAACTGCACCGCGCTGCCGGGGCCGCTTCTGGAGAGCGAGCTGTTCGGCCACGTGAAGGGCGCCTTCACCGGGGCCACGTCCGTGCGGCGCGGCCTGTTCGTGGAGGCGCACGGCGGCACGCTGTTCCTGGACGAGATTGGCGACATGCCCACGGAGCTCCAGGCGCGGCTGTTGCGCGTGCTGGAGGACGGCGAGGTGCGCGCGGTGGGCTCGGATGCCAGCCGCACCGTGGATGTGCGCGTGGTGGCAGCAACGCACCAGGACCTGGAGGCGCGCGTGCGGGAGGGGCGCTTCCGCGCGGACCTCTTCTACCGGCTCAACGTCGTCACGCTGCGGGTGCCTTCGCTGAAGGAGCGCCGGGAGGACATCCCGCAGCTGGTGGAGCACTTCACCGCCCGCTCTCGCACACGCAACCCGCGCTCCCGCGTGACGTCGCTGTCACCGGAGGTGGTGGCCGCGCTGGGCGCCATGCCCTGGCCGGGCAACGTGCGCGAGCTGGAGAACCTGGTGGAGCGGCTGGTGGTGCTCGTCCCCCGGGAGACAGTGACGCTGGAGGACCTGCGGCCCCACGCGCCGGTGCCGGAGCCGGCGGCCCCGCTCGCCCAGGCGCAGGAGGGAGTGTGGACCCTGCGCAAGCTGGAGGGGGAGTACATCCACTGGATGGTCCAGCACTGCGGCGGGAACAAGACCCGCGCCGCGGAGCTCCTGGGCATTGATGTGTCCACCATCCATCGTCGCGAGCGGGAGCGGTAACCGGCCCGTGTGGCAATCCGCCACGGGGGGCTGGCGGATTGCCATGGTCCACGGGTGATAACTCCGTGGCCCCGGGGGACGGTGGTTCCGGCATGTAGCTTGCTGTGACGTGGGACCGTGGTGTCCCTGCGCACAACCCGGGCCTTGCTGCTCGGTGCGGATGAGTCCCTGGCCTCGCTGCTGGCGGACGTGCTGGGCGACCTGGGCATTGCCCTGTTCCTGGACGCGGAGGACGCGGCCCGGCCGGACCTGGTGCTGGCGCACGTGGAGCGCGGGGAGGCCATCCTCCCGGTGCTGACGCACGCGCGGGACTGCGCCGCCGCCGCGCCCGTCGTCGTCCTCCTGCCCTTCGCGGACGAGCGCCTGGTGTCCCGCGCCCTGTGTCAGGGGGCCCGGGCATGTTTCGCGCTGGGCCGCCCGCTCGATGAGCTTCGCGCCCTCCTGCGCTTGCACTTTCCTCTGTTGGAGACCACCCATGGGTGAACCGATGGCCGTCGTCACCGTGCTGCGTCCCGTTGTCCCCTTGCGTGAAGCGGAGCGCCGCCCGGTGGCTCCGGTGTCGGACGCGGCGGAGACCTCCCTCTTCCAGGCCGGCCAGGTCCGTGTCACCGGCGAGCGGCTCGTCGTGGGCGGCCAGAGCTGGGCGCTGCGTGACGTGCTCCAGGTGGAGACCGCGCGCCGCACCCCGAAGGTGTGGCCCTACCTGCTCGCGGTGGGGCTGGCCGGGGCGCTGGGGCTGCCGCTGTTGTCCTGGCTGTCCGTCAGCGTGACGGCGCTGAAGGGCGCGTACGAGGCGGGGCTCGTCGTCACCGCCCTGGGCCTCTTCGCGTCCATGGCCGCGCTGCTCGTGGTGGAGGACACCCACTACCTGGTGCTGGGGCTGCCGGGCGGCTCGCGCCGCGTCTTCGGCAGCCACGACGCCCAGCTCATCGCGCGGCTTGCGGGGACGGTGCGGGCCGCGTGTCAGCGGCCGTGAGCTGCTCGCGCACCTGCGAGACGATCTCGAAGGAGCGCAGCCGCGCCGCGTGGTCGAAGATCTGCGCGGTCACCATCAGCTCGTCGGCCCCGGTCTGCTCCAGGAGGGACTGGAGGCCGTCGCGCACGCTGTCCGGCGAGCCCACCACGGTGCACGCCAGCATGTGTTCGATCTCCGCCAGCTCCATCTCGTTGAGCTGACCGTCCATGCTGTCCACCGGCGGCAAGAGCGGGCCCGGCCGGCCCCGGCGCAGGTTGATGAAGGCCTGGAGCAGCGAAGTGAAGAGGCGCTGGCCCTCCTGGTCCGTGTCCGCGGCGAAGACGTTCACGCCAATCATCGCGTACGGCTTCTGGAGCACGTCCGACGGGCGGAACTGCGTGCGGTACAGGTGCAGCGCACTCATCATCTGCGCGGGCGCGAAGTGCGACGCGAACGCGAAGGGCAGCCCCAGGGCCGCGGCAAGCTGCGCGCTGAAGGTGCTGGAGCCCAACAGCCACAGCGGCACGTGCAGGCCCGCGCCCGGCACCGCGCGCACGGCCTGCCCCGGCGTGGGGTCCTTGAAGTAGTTCTGCAGCTCCACCACGTCCTGCGGGAAGCTGTCCGCGCCGCCCAGTCCCCGGCGCAGGGCGGCGGAGGTGCGCTGATCCGTCCCCGGCGCGCGGCCCAGGCCCAGGTCGATGCGGCCGGGGTAGAGCGTCTCCAGGGTGCCGAACTGCTCCGCGATGATGAGCGGCGCGTGGTTGGGCAGCATGACGCCGCCCGCGCCCACGCGAATCGTCTTCGTGCCCCCCGCCACGTACCCGATGACCACCGACGTGGCCGCGCTGGCGATGCCCGTCATGTTGTGGTGCTCGGCCAGCCAGAAGCGCTGGTAGCCCCAGGCTTCCGCGTGGCGGGCCAGGTCCAGGCTGTTGCGGAGGGCGAGGCCGGCGTCGCCCCCGGAGATGACGGGGGACAGGTCGAGGACGGAGAAGGGGATCATCGGGGGACCCTCGCGCCACGGGGGGCGGAAAAGCCCTTCGATAGCCAGGGGCCCCAGGGTTTTCACGGCATTGACGCCTCCCAGGCCCTCCGGCCTGCCAGGCGGAGCCCATCCCACCCATCAGCCTGGCTTGTCGCCAGGCGCGCCCGGGGGGACCGATGCCTTCGAACCTGTCCGACTGTCGGACAGGTTTGCGGGCGGTCGCGCCCGGGGGGAGCTGCTTTCAGTCGTGCTTGGAGGCTGGCTCCGGCTTCGCCCGGTCCAGCGCGGCGTGCGCCCGGGCCAGGGTGCCGTGCGGATCCTCCTCGCCCTGCACCGTCACGGCGATGGACACGCACGCGGGCTGGCCGGGCACGTCATGGAGCTGCTGGCGCGCGGCCTCCGCGCCCACGGCGTCCGCCCCGGGCAGCGCGAGCAGGAGGGTGTCCCCCGTCCAGCGCACCACGAAGCCCGGTGGAGGACAGAGGCCCTCCGCGTGCCGGGCCAGCTCCCGCAGCGCCGCGTCGCCCGCGTCGTAGCCGCGCGCGCGGTTGACGGCGCCCAGCTCCACCAGGTCCACCAGCACCAGGCTGATGGGCAGCCCTTCCCGTCGGCAACGGCCAATCTCCCTGGCCAGCCGCTCCTCGCCCACGCGCCGGGTGTCCAGCCCCGTGAGCGCGTCCTGGCGCAAGAGCCGCTCGTGCTTGCCCTTCAGGTCGGCGCCGATGCCCAGGTCCATCAGCGACAGGAGCTGCGCGATGCCCCCGGGCACCAGGAAGGGCCGCGCCACCCAGCGCACCACGCGCGGCCGGGGCCGCTCCAGCGACAGCGTCAGGTGCAGCCCGCGCGAGCTCTCCGCCGCCAGGTCCAGCTGCCGCAGCGTGCCGCCGGGGTCCGCGGCCAGGCTTGCGACGTGCTGGCACAGCGAATCGAAGGCCATGCCCGACAGCCGGTCCTCCGGCAGCCCCAGCAGCTCCGCCAGCGCCGAGTTGGCGGCGAAGGGCTTGCGGCCCGGCGCCACCACCAGCACCGGCACTTCGAGGGCGCTCACCGCCTCGCGCACCAGCGCCAGCGCCGCCGCCTCGGTGAGCACCGGCTCCGCCGCGCGCAGGGGATGAGGCAAGGCGGAGCGAGCCCGTCCCTTCACCGCGGTGTGCTCCAGGTTTTCCGCCACGCGGCCCGCCAGCTCGCGCAGTGCCGCCAGGTCCTCCGGGCCCAGCATCAGCGGACGCGTGTCGATGACGCACAGCGAGCCCAGCACGTCTCCGGTGGAGGTGATGAGCGGCGCGCCCGCGTAGCTGCCGACGATGCCGTCGCGCACCAGCGGGTTGTCCCGGAACACCGGATGGCGCGTGGCGTCCGGCACCACCAGGGCCTCGCGGCCCTGCACCACGTGGTGGCAGAAGGACCAGTCGCGCGGCGTGCCCCGGTCCTTCGCGAGCGCCGCGGGCAACCCCACGTGCGCCTTGAACCACTGCTTGTCCCCCAGCACCAGCGTCAGCAGCGCGACGGGCACCCCGAAGGACTGCGCCACCTCCGTCACCAGGTCCTGAAGCTCCTTGTCGGGCAGGCCCGGGTTCACCAGCTTCAGCTCGTCGATGCGAGCGAGCCGCCGCTTCTCCTCGTCCGCGTTGAGCTCCACCTGGCCGTGGCCCGCGAGCTGGCGCGCGAGCGCGCGCCGCACGCCGTCGCGCATCACCTCCGGCCCCGCGCGCCGGCTGAGCAGCGCGTGGATGCCCAGCGCGTCCTTGAGCTGCCAGGCACGCACGCGCAGCTCGTCGAACGCCGTCACCACCATCACCGCCGTGTGGCGCGCATCCGAGCGGCCCCGCAGCCACGCCAGCAGCGCGAACCCATCCACCCGGGGCAGCGCCAGGTCCGTCACCAGCAGCGTGGGCGAGCCGCGCAGACGCACCAGTTCCTGGGCCTCCGCGCCATCGCGCGCCACCACGCCCTCCAGCCCCTCTTGCTGCGCGAGCGCGAGCAGGCCCGCGGCACGGTGGCGATCCGGTTCGGCGATGAGGGCATAGCGGGACATGTCGGTCCAGTCATGCTGCCACGCGTGTCGCCGTTGCGTACCCCGACCCTTTGTCCAAGTGAGGCCCGCTCGTCCATGGGCCGACGGGGCAGGGTGCCCTCGTGGATTCCCACGACTGCCTGCACCTGCGTCAGGACCGGGGCTCCCCTGGCAGCGAGCGTGGCGCCCCGGGCTCCGCCGCGCCCGAGGCCGCTCTGTTCCGGACTCCGGATCGCCGAGCACGCGAGTCGCGGTGCGTCACTCCGGGCCGCGCGGACGCGACGCGCTCGCACGGCGACGTCGCCGCGATGGCGCCCGGACGCGGCGTGGATCCGGCGACCGCGCGTCTTCCTAGCGCGGAGCTTCCAGCAATTGCGACACGTGCTCCGCCAGATCCGGCAGCGGCTGGGGCTTGCTCAGCACCAGGTCCACGCCCAGCGCCTGCGCCCGCGTCCCCAGGTCCGGCGTCGCGAACGCCGTCAGCAACACCATGCGCGTGGCCGGGGAGGACTCGCGCACCCGCTCCGCGATGATGAGTCCTTCCTCGGACTGCGTTCCGCTCAGGCGCAGATCGCTGATGACCAGGTCGTACCGGCCGTGCTTCACGCGCTCCAGGGCCTCGGTCAGGTCCGTGGCCGAGTCGACCTCGTACCCGGCGCTGGAGAAGAAGCGGCCCAGGACCCAGCACAGGACCGTTTCATCATCGATGATCAGCAGGTTCCGGGGCACACAAGGAGGCATGAGCAAGCGAGGGGCCAGGAGCCCCGGGAATAAAGCGATGAAGTCGTTACAGCCACTTGGCCCAGCGGAAGCACGTCCGCCGGGCCGCTTGTCCAGCTTGCGGATCCAGTTTCCGGAATCCGGACAGAAACAGAGAAGACGGCAGTCTGGAGTTTCAGCGCATGGGGATGGGCTGGGGCTGGTCCTCGTTGGCCGCGGCGGGGATGAGCGCGGACAGGTGGAGGAGGAGCACCGGCATCAGCTGGGGCTTGGGCAGCAGCTTGGTGATGCCACTGCTCCACGCCGAGTGCCGGACCTCGTCCAGAGGCAGCGCCGTCATCAGCAGGATGGGGACGTGCGAGTCCTGCAGGCGCAGGTCGCGAGCGAAGCGCAGACCTTCCTCCATGCCGGGCCGGCCGAAGGGATGATCGATGAGGACCGCGTCGAACAGGTTCGTGTCCAGCAGGACTCGCGCCTGGGAATCCGTGCGAGCGGTGAGGACGGTGAATCCCGCGGCCGTCAGGTGACGCGCCGTCGCCCCACGAACCGGGGGCTTCGAATCGAGGAGGAGGATTTTACCGTGCATGCACAACAACAGTGCAGCGGTTGTGCCACACGAGGCGTCATGCGCCCTTCCAATCATTGCAAGGGATTGCAGGGGAGGGGGCGGGCGCGGACGGATCCGTTTTCCAATTCCTGGACCGGACTCCGGATTCTGGAATCGCCGGGGACGCCTGAACGACGACAGCTCTCGACGAGAGGCACCGAAATGCGCCCGCTTCACAGCTGGAGCAGCGCTCCCAGCCATGCGGACAGCGTGTCCATTGGATGGCCAGGGGCGAGCTGGAAAATCCCAACCCGATGCTCCCGCAGGAAGTCCGGCTTGAACCAGGGAGAACAGGCGGGAAGCTCCGCGGGCGCAAGGAGCACGCTGGCCTCACAATGTCCCCCTGCATCGGGCCAGCGCAGGCTGTCTCGATAGAGATGCGCCGACTCGAATGCGTCCCCGAGGCCCGATCGTGAGACCCGGTATTTGGCATCCAGGCAGACCCAACCGACACGGCCCTGGAGCGACCAGCGTAAGACCAGGTCGGGCCGCCGCTCCTTGGAGATGCTGAAGCGGGAATGCCCGGTCCCCAGCGGCAGGAACGCCCGGAACGTGGGGTTGAACAGGAGCTGGACCCAACCGCTGGGACCTACCGCTTTGAAGCAAGCGCCGTCGAGCGATTCTCCCAAGACCCCTAGCGGCTCAAGCCCCTCGGCGGTCCACCGGTAGCCTTCGAGAAGCGCCCCCAGCAACCGGCGCACGGCGAAGAAGGTCCAGAGTTCGTAGAGCTCGTAGGTGGGGCGGGTCGCCACGCCGTTCGGGCTGGGGATGGGCTCTTGCCGGAAGAGGGGCGAGCGGAGGTGGCGTCCCAGCCGATGCAACCGGGCATAGTGCGGATCATCCAGTGCGACGGCCAGCGCCGCCTCCGTGGGAGGCGAGGGCGTCACGGTCGACAGCCAGGAGCTCCGGACCAGTGCGAGCAATCCCGAGGAGGCGTCCCGCAGCCGGTCCGCGCGCGCCTCACACCAGCGTTCCCAATCCGCGGCTTCGGTTCCCGCCGGCGCATTTCGCGAGCGTCCCGGGGCTCGCAGCTGCTCTGCGTAGGACCCGAGGTCGCGGGCGAGCGCCTGGACCAGCCACGAGACATAGCGGTTCACCGGATGGTCGAGCCGCGCGACCGCCGAGTGCACCGGAACGAAGGGCGGTCGCTTCGCGGTGGACGACTCGGTCCAGCTCACGCCAAGGGCCCGGGTTGCCTCCGGATGACGCTGGAGCCAACCCAGCGTCGACCGCTCGACGCGTCGGACCTGGTGGGAAGGCAGGTGTTCTTCGTGAAAGTCAGTCCGTGCGCGCGGGGAGGCGATGATCGCGCGCAAGGAGTCCAGCAGCGCCGGGACGAGGGGCAGGGCCGCCTCGACCAGGAGCGGCACGCGACCTCCCCCAGCGGCAACGGTCCCTTGGAGCCCTGGCAGCGCCCCCACGCCAAGCCCAGGAAGCCACGCTTCCAGCTCCGCGAGCAGCAAGGGCCAGGACTGCTCGGCGAGCTTTTCGGCGCTTGCGATGAACTGGACGCCCGTCGTCCACCGGGTCTCCCCCTGGACGCAGTGAAGCGTCTGGGAGCCCACGGAAAACCACGGGGGTATCCGGAATCCCCGCTCCCGTGGATCCCACTCCAGCGCGAGCGGCCCCAGCGCGACCTGGGTGCCCTCGGGATCGCCCGGCCCCAGCGCGATGAAATAGGACCGGCCTTCCTCCAGGCGGAGGGGCTCCCCGGAGTGGGGCTGGGCCGCCTCTCCGGACGCGTGGACCTCCATCTTCAGGACCAGAACCGGCTGATGCCGGTGGCCTGGAGGGTCGCGTACATCTGCCTCACCTTCGCCGCGCTCCGGTGGAGGCCGAGGGACTCGCAGTGCGCGCCCAGTGCCTGGTGCATGGCCTCGAATGCGGCGGACTGTTCTCCTCGGATGCGCGGGAGGATCTTCGAGAACACAGCCTGGTCGAGCAACTCGATCCGGAGCGAGGGCGAGACCTCGGGCCCCGCGGCTGCGATGAAGGCCAGCACCTCCGCGGCCGTCCGGTATCCGAAGTGCCTCCGTGAGGGCTTCAGGATGCCGTGCAGTGCCTCCAGGAGTTGCTCGACCTCCGGCTGGCGCTGCTCCTGCCGCTGGAAGAAGTCCTGGAGGTGGACCTCCCAGAACTCCATCGTGAACGCACGGTCGATGACCTTGTCGCTGAAGGGGTGCGTCGTTTCGTCCATGTTCACGGTGCCGGCGATGAACAGGTTCTTGGGCCAGGGCACCGAGGGTGGCACGTCGTTGATGGGCTCGTCGCTTCCGTGGAAGTAGAGGCGGCCCTGGTCCTGCTCCATGGCCGACAGGAAGGGCGCGAAGTACTGCTCGGCGCGCGCGAGGTTCATCTCGTCGAGGATTAGGAAGTAGGGGTGACTGGGATTGCGGGCCGCCCGCAGGATGAGCCGCAGCGCGGGCTCGGCCTGGAAGGTTGGCTCGGCATGCAGGGCGTTGAGGTAGCCGATGAGCCCCGAGGGGTCTCTCCAGTCCGGAGAGACCGGGACCACCGCCACGTGGTCGTCGGTGGGCAGTCCGAGGAACTGACAGTAGAGCCGCGCGTATTGGCGGACGATGGCCGTCTTGCCCGTACCAGAGAGCCCCGCGAGCAACACGAAGCGCCGCTGCGGATTGCAATGCCAGGCCAGGTGCAGCGTCCGCAGCTGAATGTCCTGCAGCACGAAGGTCTTCGCCGTGGAGTCCTCGGCGAAGGCCTGTCGCATGCGCTCGAATGCAGGCCACGGTGTCGCCGCGACAATGGGTGCGGACGTGACGCTGGGGAGGTCGAGGATGTCATCGGAGTCCTCGGTCTCCTCCAGCTTGGGCGCGGCTGGCAGGACCTTGGGAAGTCTGCGCTCCCAGTCCTTGCCGGCGGCGGTGAGCTGGTAGCCGCCTCCTGGTGCGGGCTCAATGAGGTCGAGCGACTTGGCCCACGTCGCGAGCTGGGCCGGTCCCATGGTCTCCGTCCACTTGGGGTAGATGAACTGCAGGTGCTGGTAGATCTTCGATGCGGTGGTGGGACCGGCGGACAGGAGGCGCAGCAACCCTGCGAAGGGGAAGACGCGCTCCAACAGCCGCTCGACGAGGATGTCCGGAGCATCGCTCTCCAGGAGGTTCTCGCCCGCATCCGTGGAGTGCAGCAGGTCTCCCCGGGCCTCGATCAATCCCAGGCTGGCGACGCGAGAGATGTGGAGCCGGAGCGCGGCGCTGCTCTGCGCGGAGAACTCAGGGCTGGACTTGAGGGTCTCCACCAGTTCCGCCCTGGGCGTGCCGGAGAGACATGCCTGGACGATGCGCCGGTAGAGTTCGAGACCGTTGCGTGGGGAGGAATTGCCTTTGTACTGCTTGCCGAAGGGCCAGAGCGTCAGGACGCTGTTGGCCCGCTCCTCGGAGGTCGCGGTCGAAGAGAGGGGGGTGGTGCCATGGGAGATGGCGTCGAACTGCTCGTGCAACCACCAGCAGAAGGTCGAGCGCAGGACGTGCTCGGACAGTTCGTTGCCTTCGGGGCCCAGTACATCGCGCAGCCGGGCACGGATGAGGACGTGGCTAGGGCGGGTCCCTTCGGGAAGCAGGAGCCGTGCCGTGCGGACGTGGGCGTCGTACCGGAAGATGCAATGGAACTCCGAGGGTAGGAGCGCGGCGAACGCCCGCCACATCCGGGCGTATGGCTGACGCTTGGAATGTCGCTCACGCACGAGCCGGAGGATCCGGTCGCCCTCCTCCTGGATGGCCTCGGCGCGGGAGGTTGCGTCTTGTGGCCAGGACGTTTTCCGGAGCGAGACCAGTCCCTCCACGATTTCCGGATCGGTGAAGGCACCCGTCACGTTGACGCTCTCGCCCGGACCGACCGGGGTGATATCGCGGGCCCGCCACAGACGCTCCTGGCTCGCGGGACTGCGAAGCTCTGCGTCGTTCTGGGACTGCACCCAGTTGAGAAACTGCAGGTAGTTCTCCTGCCAGCGCGTCCACTCCTTGGGGGCGAACCGCCCCTCGGCATAGAGCTCCCGCACCTGTCCGTCGTTCAGCATGTCAGCCTCATCAGGGGGCAATCGCAGCGGGTCCGGTTGTGCAGCTTCCGCATCGGGAAAGCAACCAGGGGGCTGCCGGGAGCGCTTCGCTGAAATCGTGTTCGGAAGCGCGGACAAGGACTCCCTCGGCCGAAGCCACGGCCTCGCGAGGTGCCCATGTCCTACCGTCCCAGGGTTCGTGAATTGCTGGATGCGTTGAAGCAGCTGGAGTGTCGGGCCAGCCCGCTTCGAGGGGGTTCACACCAGAAGTGGACCACGCCGGGCGGCGCGGCGTTCTCCGTGGTCATCGCCCGGCCTGGCGAAGAGGTCAGCCGCACCGTGCTGACGAGCATCCGGCGGGTCCTGCGCAAGGAGTGCCTTCGCCTTGGCTTCGACAGGGCATGATGCCTGGCATGAGGGGCGCTTGCCGGATCTGCTTGGCTGCGCGACGGCCTCAGTGGCCTCAAGATGTCGCGCTAAGACGTCCGGCCAGGGCCGTTCCTGGCCCGTAGGAGCACTCCCATGACGCGTAAGTCCCGGAGAAAACTGTGGAAGGGTCCCCTGCCCACGAGTGGGGAGATCCTGGGCGGCGTGGCGAGCCTCTTCGAGTGGAAGCCCCGACACAGTGCGCAGGACCGCACCTGGCGCAAGTACATCACAGGGGGCGCGATCCATGAGAAGACGCGTCGCGGCATCCTCCAGGAGTTCATCGAGGCTGGATTGCCAGATGCCGGAGCCTCGCTCACGCGGGAGAGACTGTCGGCTGAGCGTGAGCAGACCCTCGCGCAACTGGTGGATGTCCTCGTGGCACATGTCTCCTGGTGGGATGACCTCTGCGCCAGGCGGAAGGCCGCGCTCCCCATTGAAGCCTCACGGTTCATCAACACCGTGGTCCTCCGATTGGCGGTCGTCGAACTGGCCGTCCGGCTTGCACCCCTGGGGACCCTGCACCTGCCCCAATTACAACCGTTGAGCAAGAAGCCAGAGCGTATCGACGTCCCCGAGCACCTGCTGACGACCCTGCTGCGGCAGGTGCTCAAGGAGCTGAAGATCACCCGGAACGCGCTTTCGGAGGCCCTGGATGTCAGCAAGGAAGCTGTGGACCAGTGGTTGGCCAATGGCAAGGTCATTGGCCTCAAGCGGTTGGATGAGATCGCCGAAGTCGTCGCCCAAAAGCTTGGGGGGCGTCCGGAGGTGGCCAAGGGCATCTTGAGGATGGTGCGTCTGCTGACACAGGTGTTCGAGGGATTGCGTGAGCAAGTCGGACAGGAGGAACTGAATGACCTCATTGAGGGCCTATGGCGACTGACACAGGTTGCCAGCAGCGAATGCGAAAGACGGGTGGCGTTCCTTCCTGCTCTTGAACGCGAGCAGGTGCTGGGAGAATTGGTTGTTCTGGGCTCCGCGATCTGGCCGGGGCCGATGCTCAGGGAGGCCATGCAGGCAGCGGAAGAGGATGACTCCTGGCGGAGGGTTATTTCCGCGCTGCCGCACCAGTGGGAAGGTCTTCTGGCAGAGGCCTTGGGGACCGAAAAGCAGTTCCTTGAGATCCGCGAGCTCTGCCTGCGGGAGGGGTTCAAGTATCTCCTGCGGGATGAAGCACGGGTCGCCACGAGCAAGCTGGTCAAGGTCCTCGTCCCCAAGGAGCGGCTGCCCTCGGTCCTGGTGCAGCTGGAACAACCGACTCCAGAAGACGGGATGACGCTGATCGTGCCCTTCGTCTTTCAATATGGCGAGCATCTCTTCTCAGAAGAAGCCGGGCCCGATGGCTGGCGGGAACTCTTGGCCCTCGGCGAAACCTGTCGACTCCTGATGCGCTCTGCCAACAACTCCGAATACCTTGCCGCGCTGAACCAGATCTCCTGGATCAGCTATGTGAAGGCATTGCTGCTGATTGGGACGCAGATGAAGTCGATTTCAAACGAGGATCTGCTCGGGAAGACCACCTGGGACGAGCAGGTCCGTGAGGCCCTTGAGGCACTCCCTCCCATCCCCGAGGCTGTGAAGCCTGAATTGGGGGAGACACTCCATGTCCTGCTGGAAATGCGGGATACGCTGGAACAGACATTGCGCTGGCTACAGGAGATTCGCGGACGGGCTCACCGGCAACTTCACGGTGAATGAGGCGCCGCGCGGCATCCTCCAGGTAGGCCCGCACCACGGGCGTGAGCGGCAGCCGCAGCTCCGTTTTGACGTGCGGCACGGGCGAGTGCACGGAGGTAGGGCGGCGTGCGCTTCAAGGCGTTGCCGCCGCCAACGCAAGCAGAGGTAGTGCCCTGGCCAGGGTGGCTGCGATCCGTTGAGTCCTCGGCGAAGATGCTGGGGCACCGAGTCCGCCAAGCTGCTGCACAGGGGGCACCCACCCGTGCTGCGGTTCTGACGTCCTCCCACTGGGAGCCAAAGGATGCCCGAGCCCGTGAAGGATGAAGCGCTGCAGCTCCTGCTCGCGCGCGCTGACGACCGCCGGCCGGTGCTGGAGGAAGGACTTCCCGCGGACTCCACCCGGGATGCACCCAGGCCCGCGCCGCTTCCTCGCCGTGCCGAGGGCATGACGCTGGAGCGCCCCGACGCGAGCCCGAATGACCTGGCCTCGCAGCGCTGGGGTGTCATCGCGCCGTTGGGCACGACGGGTGATGCCCTGCTTCGCGCCATCGAGCCGCTCCTCCAGCACCGCGAGCAGGAGCAGGGTGCGCCCGTGATGCGCTACCGCGTTCCTCCCGGCATGGACGCGAACGCGGCGGTGCGCTGGAAGGAGTCGGTGCACCGGGCCGAGGACGTCCCCGAGGAGGAACGTCCCAGGTACCTGCTGCTGCTCGGGGACCTGCCCGACGTGTCCATCGAGTTGCAGCACGTGCTCGCGCATGGCGCGTTCGTGGGGCGGCTTCACGTGGGGCTGCCCGACGGTGCGCCGGACCTCGCGGGCTACACGTCCTACGCCGAGAAGGTGGTCGTGGCCGAGAAGCGCGGCGCGCCTCCGGAGGCCCCCGACATGCTCCTGTACACGGCGCGGGACGGGACGACGGCCACGACGTCCGGACACCAGCTGCTGGTGGAGCCCTGCCGGCAGGTCATGGAGACGCGGTGGAAGCAGAAGCGGCCCGCGTTGAAGGTCCAGGAGGTTCCCTATGACTACGCGGACGCTGACGCGCTCCTGGAGGCCGCGGCCGATGCGCGCTCGGCGGTGATGCTCACGGTGGCGCATGGGTTGGGGCGGCCCTCGAAGGGCTGGGCTTCTCCCCAGGAGCAGCGGGCCATGCAGGGCGCGCTGACGTTGGGAGGAGGCCCACCGCTCACGGGAGCACTGCTGCGGGACACGCCCTTCCTGCCCGGAGGCATGTGGTTCAGCGTGGCGTGCTTCGGCGCGGCGACGCCGCCGGACAGCGCGTTCCACGCATGGCTCGCGCAGATCGCCGCGGCCGGTGGGTTCGCGGGCCGTCCCGCGTCCGTGCTGCACAGCCTGCCCAGGGAAGGGGAGCGCCCCTTCGTGGCGGCGCTGCCCCAGGCCCTGCTGGCGAATCCGCGCGGCCCGCTGGGCATCATCGGCCACAGCGACCTGGCGTGGACGCTCGGGTTCCTGGACTCGGAGGACATGACGCGCAGCCGTGCCTCGCGTGTCCTCTCCGCGCTCCAGATCCTGTCCAACGGCAGCCGCGCGGGCGTCGCCCTGGACTCGTTGATGAGCGCGTACCGGGGCGTCAACGACGCGCTGCTGGCGGGCTACCGGGCGCGGCAGGACGCGCAGGTGTATGGCGTTCCGGATCCTGTCGACCCGAAACGACAGGGTTATCAGTGGATGCTGCGCAATGACTTGCGCGGCTATGTGCTGCTCGGAGACCCCGCTGCAAGGCTTTCAGGGCAGCAGCCGTAGCGTCGGTGGCGGCGTCACGAGCGGATCCCGTCCCTGGACCCGCTCACATTCCGCATAGCCGCTGCGCGCCTGTTCCTCGCTTTCATCCAGGTAGCTGCGACGGACGTCCGGAGGAAGGCAGTCCTTGTTGACGGCCCGAAGCCGCCGCTGGAGCTCCGAAACATCCAGGGGCCAGAGCTGCGCCGGTCCATCGGCGCACACCGTGAGGACCTGGTGCCCGACCGGACGGAACTCGGCGGATGCGACCTCCGACTCACATCCCTGGATCACCAGGGGCAGGCCCGTTCCGTCCGCCCGCCACACCCGCGCGGTCGTGTCCGCCGAAGCCGTCACCACCCAGCGGCCATCCGGGCTGAAGCGGGCGGAGGAGACGCGCTCCAGGTGTCCCTTGAGCACCACGGGCGTGCCCGTCCCGTCCGCCCGCCATACCCGCGCGGTCTTGTCCTTGGACGCCGTCACCACCCACAGGCCATCCGGGCTGAAGCTAGCGGAATAGACGTGACCCCCATGCCCCTTGAGCACCACGGGCGTGCCCGTCCCGTCCGCCTTCCACACCCGCGCGGTCTCATCCTCGGACGCGGTCACGACCCACTGGCCGTCCAGGCTGAACTCGGCGGAGAGAACGCTGCGCTCATGCCCCAGGAGCGCCACGGGCGTGCCTGTTCCATCCGTCCTCAGCACCTTCGGGGTTTGGTCCGACGCGGTCACGACCCACTGACCGTCGCGGCTGAACCGGGCGGAGCGCGCTTCGTCGGAGCCCAGCACCCGCGGTGTCCCACTTCCGTCCGCCTTCCACACCTGGGGCACGCCTCCGAACCGGAGCGTGGTCAACACCGACTGGCCATCAGGACTGAATTCCGCTGAGCCAATGGGATTGAGCAGATCCCCTCTCATCACCACCGGAGGGCCCGTCCCATCCGCCCGCAACACCCGCGCACTCCCGTTCGCGAAGACCATCACCACCTGTTGTCCATCCGGACTGAACGCGGCCGACGAAACGGAGCCCGCGCGACCATCGAGCACCACGGGGGCTCCCGTCCCCTCCGTGCGCCAGACGCGCGCCGCTCCGTCGGTGCCCGCCGTGACGACCCGCTGCCCATCCGGACTGAAGCTCGCGGACTGGACCGCCTCTGCGGGGCTCTGGAACACAACAGGAAGCTCCGGTCCGCCCGCTTTCCAGACCCGGAGGGTTCCATCCCTGGACGCGGTGATGATCCGTTGCCCATCCGGACTGAATCGCGCGTTCTCGACCCAACCCTGGTGTCCCTTGAGCACCTGGGGGGGAGCCCTTCCATCCGCTCTCCACACCCGTGCGGTCCTGTCCAAGGACGTAGTCACCACCCACTGACCATCCGGGCTGAACCCGGCGGAGGTGACGGAGGACTCATGTCCTTCGAGCACGACGGGTGTGCCCGTCCCATCCGCCTTCCACACCCGCGCCGTATGGTCCACCGAAGCCGTCACCACCCACAGGCCATCGGGGCTGAACGTGGCGGAGTACAAGGCCCCCTCATGTCCCTTGAGCACCACGGGTGTGCCCGTCCCATCCGCCTTCCACACCCGCGCAGTGTTGTCGTCGGAAGCCGTGACCACCCGTTGCCCATCCGGGCTGAACTCGGCGGAGGAGATGGGCTCCGTGTGCCCCTTGAGCACCACGGGCGAGCCCTTCCCATCCACCCGCCACACCCGCGCCGTTCCGTCCCACGAGGCGGTCACCACGCGCCGCCCGTCCGGGCTGAAGCGCGCCGACAGGGTTGAGGCCTCGTGCCCGACCAGCATCACGGGCTTGCCAGTTCCATCCGCCCGCCGCACCTGCACGCTCATGTCCACCGAAGCCGTCACCAGCCACTGGCCATCCGGACTGAACCTCGCGGAGCGAACGGTATCCTCGTACCCCCGGAGCACCACGGGCGTGCCCGTCCCATCCGCCCGCCACACCCGGACGGTGGCGTCCTGGGATGCGGTGGCAACCCATTGCCCGTCCGGGCTGAACTCGATGGAGCCGACGCGGCCCAGATGGCCCGTCAACGCCACGGGTGTGCCCGTCCCGTCCACGCGCCATACCCACGCCGGTCCCTCCATGGAGGCCGCCGCCACCCGCTGGCCGTCCGGGCTGAAGGCCGCGACCCGCAGCGGATCCGTTCCCTGGAACGTCACCTCCGGGAGGGGGTCCTTCAGGAAGTCATGCGCCAGCTGCGTCCACCACCGCGCCTCCGCGGGTTCAGGCACTTCGAGCAGCAGCTTCGTGGCCATCGCGGTGTAGCCGCGGCCTTGCAGATCGCGAGCCCCCGTCATCAACGCCAATCCCCGCGCGTCCCGCGCCTGCCTGACGGCTTCCTTCGTCGCGAGATCCGCCGCAGTCGTCGCCTGCTCCGCCTGGGACCGCTCCGCCAGGGCCCAGATGAGCAGCAGGGCCATCAGCACCGCCACGCCCGCCGCCACCGACGCCAGGATGATGAGCCTGCGCCGCTCGGCCGCTTCACGCCGGCGCTGTCGTTGCGCTGACTCACGCTCGATGCGCTGCTGCTTGAGCTCGAAGACCTTGCGCGCGAGCCAGTCGTGTCCCAGTTCGAAGTACCGGCTGCCCTGGTGCTGCTCCGCGTGCAGCACCGCCGCCGCTTCCAGGTGCGTCAGCACCTCGTCCGCGTGCTCGGGTGGCAGCTCGGCGCGGGCCTCCTGTTCCGTCAGCAGGGTCCGGCTGCCATCGCTCGCGATGAGGTACTGCTCCAGCAACCGGCGCGCCGCCCGCTTCTTGTCGGAGCCGAGCGCATCCAGCGTCGCCTCCAGGTAGCGGTGCACCATCGGCTCCGCGGCGACAGGCTCCACGGCCTGGCCCCGCGCCCTCTCGTCCCACAGCGCCCGGCAGACGATCTGCGCGAACGCGGCCTGCACCTCGGCGTCATCGTCCTGCTCGCCCTGTCCCGCCATGCGCACCTGCCGCATCAGCGCGCGCACCTCCTGCTCGGACCAGGGCTGCGAGGGCAGGCCCTTCTCGGTGGCCAGCCGGCAAGACACCTTCACCATCTCGCCCACGGTGAGTGGTCCCAGCCGGAAGCCCTGCTCCAGCAACTCGCGCCGGCCCCGCACGCGATCCCGGAAGCGCCCCAGGTAGTCCTCGCGCATCGCCAGCACGAGCTGCAGCCCGCGCACCGGCTTGCGTGCCAGCGCGTCCAGTCCCTTCAGCAGCGCGCCTGTCGCCTCCACGTCGCGCCCCGGCAGGAAGAGCTGCTCCAACTGGTCCAGGTAGATGAGCACCGGCCGGTCCGAGCGCTGCGACGCGAGCTCCAGCGCCGCGTCCAGCGCCTGTGCCGTCCCCGCCTGCTCTGGCGGCGGCCCCAGCTCCAGCTCCGCGTGCATCGTGCTCACGAGCCGCGCCAGCGGAGCCTCCCCCGCGAGCCACCCGTCGATGCGCACCGTGCGGAACTCGTGCGCCTCCTCCAGCAGCGGAATCACGCCGGCCTGCATCACCGACGACTTCCCCGCACCCGAGGGGCCAAAGAGCGTGAGGCACGGGTGCGCGAGGATGCGGTTCACCAGCCGCTGCGTCACGGTCTCGCGGCCGAAGAAGCGCTCGCGGTCCGCCGCGCGGTAGGGCTGCGGCCCGAGGAAGGGATTCACCAGGCCGCTCATCGCGAACCTCCCGGCGTCCCCGTGCCCAGGGACTCGGCCACCGCGCCCGCTTCCGCCTGCACCACCTGGATGCCCGCTCCCGCGGGCAGGCCCCGGCCAGACTTCCACGACTCCGCCTCATGCACCCCGGGCTCCAGCAGCACCAGGCTCTTGCGCGGCAGCGGCCGGCGTCCGAACAGCCGCGACAACAGCATGCGGTGGTGCCATGCCAGCAATGACAGTCCGATGAGCAGCGCGGGCCGGCTGTCCAGCGTCCCCAGGATGGCGTCCGCCAGGTCCGGCGGGAGGACGGACTCCAGGTCTCGCACGCCGTGCAGGTAATCGTCCTCCGTGAGCAGGGGCGTTTCGAAGACGCGGTCGGGCAGGTAGCCCCGGTACAGCCTCACCAGCGCCACGTCGCGCGAGGGGTCGAAGTCCAGGGGCAGCGCGTCGAGCGGTTCCCAGTCCTGCCCCGGCAGGCGCCGTCGGATCAGCGCGGAGCCCTCGTCGGGCGACGAGGGCTGGATGACATACAGCGGCAGCTCGGGCCGGTGCAGCGCGAGCGCCTGCTCCAACACAGGCGTGCGCAAGAGCGTGATGTGCACGCCGGGCTTCAGCCGCCGCGCCAGCGCCTCCACCAGCGGGAGCGTGGGCGTCGCATCCCGGAACACCTCCTGGAAGTGCGAGTCCAGCGTCTTGGGTCCGAAGCGCAGCGTGAACCGCTGCGCCAGCGCGCTCATCGGCAGGGCCTCCGGCACGGCCCACGGCGTGCCGCGCATCCGGCCGTGCAAGAGCTCCCGCAGGTCCTCGTCCGTGGTGCCCCCGTGGTCGCCCAGCACCAGGGAGAAGGGGCGTGAGACCAGGTCCATCAGCCCGCGCACGGACGGGTCCTCTCCGCGCACCGGTTCGGCCTGCACCGGGGCTCGCGGCAAGGTGTTCGCCCGGGCGGGCCGGAAGGAGAAGAGGGTGGTGTCACTGCCCCGCAGGTACAGCACGGGAGAGAAGGCCTCGGCGCTCTCGCCGAACTCCGTCAGCACCGTGCTGCGCGCGTCGTGGAGGCAGCGGGCCACGTCGCCCCGGTGCCGCGTGTCTCCCACCAACGCGCGGTAGAAGGCCCGCGAGCACGCGCGCGCCACGTCTGTCTTCACCGGCCACAGGTGCGCCACCACCGCGTCCGCGCCGCCCTGCGCGAGCAGCTCCGCCGCGCTCGTCAGCGCCCCCGGTTGAGCGCCCTGACAGGCTTCGAGCACCACCAATCGGAGGTCGCCCCGGAAGGCTCCCGCCAGCTCCTTCGCCAGCAGCTCCACGGAGAGCCCCGCGGACGCGCCGTCCGCATCCGTGAGTTGCAGGACCGGTGCTCCCCGCGGGTCCACGCCGCCATGACCGATGAAGTGCAGGATGTGCGGCGCGGGCTCCGAGCGGAGCCGGTCGATGACGTAGTCACGCCGCGAGCGGGGCCCCACGAGCGGCTCCATCCACTCCAGCGCTCCGGAGTCGATGGCCGGCTGGAGCATGGCGCGCAGGCGGGCCGGTGCCTCTTCGTCCAGCGGCGAGACGACGAGCAGCCGCACGGCCCCGGTGACCTCGCGAGGAAGCCAGGGCTTCGTGGACTGCACCCCGCGCACGATGCACAGCTCCGGCGAGATGCCGAGGAAGTCGAGCGGCCCGGACGGTCCACAGAGCGCCTCCCAGGGAAGCGCCTGGAGCTCGCGGTCCCGAGGCAGGAGCCGCAGCAGCAGCGGCTTCTTGCTCCCGGTGTTGCGCGACACGCCGCGCAGCTCGAGCAGCACCTCCTGGAGCCCCTCGCGGAAGAGCGCGGAGTGCAGTGCCCGCGCCTGCTCGGCGGACTCCAGGGGAACCCCGCGCACGGCCGCGTCCCGCACCCACTCACTGAAGCGGCGGAGGGACTCGCGCGAGTGCGCGGGCCCCAACCTGTGCGGCGCGGGCTGTTGGCCTCCGCTGCCCCGCGCCGTGGCGCTGACCTCATCGCCCGCCAGCGCGAGGTCGACCTCCAGCCAGAATCCGGGCGCCGCCGTTCCACTCGTGCTCATGAGCGCGGAAGCCTACCCCGTCCTCACGGCACCCGAAGCAGGCGGCCGTATCAATAGAAGGTACGTCCGAGCATGGAGGCCTCGACGACAGCCGTCTCGCCATACACGGAGATGTACCAGGTCCCCTGGCTCGGGTAGTAGAGCGAGCAATACTCCAGGTTGCTGTCCGTGGCGCCGGAGCGGCAGGTGTAGCTCGTCAGCGTGGGCGCTGCGTTGTAGCGCACGTAGAGGGTGCCATTGCCGGTGCCCTTCTGGAGCGACACGGTGAACGCGGGGATGCCCGACGGCAGGGTCAGGGAGTAGTGCTTCCAGCCGCCCTGGGCTGCGTTCACGTGCTGCAGCGTCGCCCGCGGCGCGGTATTCAGGCGCGGGGTCATGTAGTCGATGAACCCCTTGAGGTAGTCAGCCCTCTCGAAGATGTTCGGCGCAGAGCAGCCCAGGTTGTAGCTGGCGACACCCACCAGCTTCTTCCCAGAGGGACCGTCCACCACCAGCGGGCCCCCCACGTCCCCCGTGCAGAAGGCGTTGCCCTGCGCCGAACCATCCGCCCCCAGCTGGTCGGCGGTGAGGGGTTGCCCCAGCGCCAGGGAGGCATCCGCGTTGGACATCAGCGGCACGCTCATCTTCATCAACGCGTCTGGGATTGCGCTGCCCGGGCTCGTCTGTCCCCAGCCCGAGAGCGTGGCGATGACCCCCGGGGCGGTGTAGCCGGCGGAGACATCCGCCGCCGTCGCCACCGGCAGGGCCGCCACCGTGGTGCCATTGAGCGTCAGCGGGGTCATCAACCGCAGGAGCGCCGCGTCCTTGCCCTGCGTCACATCCCACGAGCCAATGAGGGGAATGATGTCCAGCAGCGTGCTCACCTGCCCCGCGCTGCTCATCGCCGACAGGCTGTTGCCGCCCGCCACGACACGCAGGGTGCTGGGATGCGGGGGCGTCACGGTGCCGGTCCCCAGCACGCACTGGCGTGAAGTGAGGACCCAGTGGGTGTTGATGATGGTGCCGCCACACAGGTGGTTCCCGGCCGTGTCCTGGAGGGACACCATCCAGGGGAACTCACCGGCGGAGGCGGGCGTGCTCCCCAAGAGAGGCTGTGCTGTCTCCGCCACGGCGGGCGCATCGCTGACCGCTTCAGGGCCACAGCCAGCGCCCAGGGACAGGAGGCCCAGCGCGACGGTGGCACGCAGGGAAGGGGACCACGGAAAGGACGAGCGGGGAGAGGTCATGCGGCGACTCTAGGGTTCGTCCTTGGGATGCGAGCAGGCTTGTTTCACCGTTTGAACTGGGAGTGTGGCCGTCATGGACGCAAAGGCATATCGCTGGCTCGTCAATGAGCTGGACAAGTGGCGGGTCCCCATCGACCTGGATGCCCTCCACAAGGGCGGACCCGAGGTGTTCGACGCGCTGGTGGAGATCCTCGAACAGGGCCAGCTCTCCGTCCGGCAGCGAAAGAACGCGCTCTGGGCGCTGAGTGACCTGTGCATGAAACGGGGAGCCTTTCTGGAGCGGAACACCATTCTGTATCGGCTCGCGAAGACCCTCGTCGTCGATGACGAGCAGGAGTTACGTGAAGTGGCGGCCCGGGTGCTGGTGCACCAGTTCTTCCTGCAGGAGGGCCACGCGGACCTGCGGCCACTGTTGAGCGCCGAGGAGCTGAAGTCGCTGCTGGAGCGCGCCGAGGCGCTGGGGTTGAGCGACGAGGTCCGCGACCACGTCTGGTATCGCTTCAATGGCATCACCGCGCGGCGGCGCTTCCACATCCGCCACGCATCGGTGGCTGACGGGATGATCCTCGAGGACATCCGGCGGGCGGCCTTCGAGCCCGTGTTCGCGTCGTTCCGCGCGCTCCTGGGCGACGAGATCTACGAACTCGCGCAGGCGAAGCAGGACGCAGTCCAGGCCGACATGCTTCGAGGGCTCATCGCTCCGGACTCGGGCTGGGACGTGTTCGTGGCCGAGGTCAACCTGCGCGTGGTCGGCTTCGTCGCGGTGAAGGTCGACCCGGAGACGTTCATCGGCGAGATAGGCCTGAACGCGGTCCATCCCGATCATGCCGGACACGGGGTCGGAACGGCGCTCTACGAATGCGCGCTCGGCCACATGAAGCGCGCGGGCGCCAGGGTCGCCACCGTGGCGACCGGTGGCGATGCGAGTCACGCGCCGGCGCGGCGCGCCTTCGAGAAGGCCGGCTTCCATGCCGCCATTCCCAGCGTGTGGCTCTGCCGCCTGCTGTAGCCCGAGCTCCGGGGGGCTGGTGGCGGATATATCAGCCTGATATATCCGGACGGAGGAGGCAGTCATGGCGAGGGAGAGCACCTGTCGGTTCGCCATCCTGGGGATGCTGTGCCGGGAGCCGATGAGTGGGTACGACCTGCGAAGCGCCATCGAGCGGTCGGTGGGGCACTTCTGGCAGGAGAGCTACGGCAACCTGTACCCGACGTTGGAGCGGATGGCGGAGGAGCGGCTGGTGGAGCTCGAGCCAGAGGAGCGCTCGCGGGGCGGACGGGTCCGGAAGGTGTACCGGGTGACGGCGGCGGGGCGGAAGGCGCTCGCGGAGTGGCTGAGGCGGCCGGTGCTCCCGCACGTGGAGCGCAACGAGCTGTTGCTCAAGCTCTTCTTCGGGGCGCAGGTGGGGCCCGCGGACTCCCTGGCGCAGGTGGAGCGCAGCCGCGCCGAGGCGGAGGGGTTGCTGGCGGTGCTGCGCCTCATCGACGGGGACGTCAGTCACGCCCGGAAAGACGACCCGGAGTTCGCCTACCAGCACCTGTCGATTCGCGCGGGGCTGCTCGGGCTGGAGGCGCACCTGCGCTGGTGTGACGAGGCGCGCGAAGCACTTGAGCGGCTGAAGCCGACGACGGGTTCGACGAAGAAGAGGGGAGCGAGATGAGCAGTCATCCGGACGAAGGAGCGCGGCGTCTGTCCATGTCCATGCCGTGGCTCGCCCTGGGCGTCGGGGCTGGACTGGTGCTGTTGCTGAACACGGAGTGGGCGGTGCTGCCCGGCTGGCTGATGGGCGCCCTGTTTCTCTGCTTCTCCCGGCGGCAGCGTCCCGCGGTGGGCTTCATGGGGCTCCTGGTGGCCAACACCGTCGCCGTCGGCGTGGCGAACCTGGGGGTGTTCCCGGGCTCCGCCGTGAGCGCCTTCGGCATGGCCCTGGGAGGCGCGGTGGTCGTCGCGGGGCTGTACCTGGCGGACCGGCTCATCGTGGGGCCGCGGGGCTCCTTCGTGGGGACGCTCTTCCTGCCGGCGGCGACGACGGGGCTGGAGCTCTTCAGTAGCCTGGGCAACCCGTTCGGCACGTGGGGCGTGCTGGCCTACACCCAGGCAAGGGTGCCGGTGCTGGTGCAGTGGGTGTCGGTGACGGGGTTGTGGGGCCTGACGTTCGTCCTGGTGTGGTTCGCCACGGTGGCCAACTGGGCGTTCGAGCACCGGGAGACAGGGCGCCGCGTCCTGCCCGGAGTGTCGGTGTACGCGGCGGTATTGGTGGCCATCCTCGGCTTCGGAGCGCTGCGGCTC